>JBLIKS010000099.1:0-8667 GCA_047635555.1 Candidatus Azotimanducaceae bacterium | reverse complement strand
CACCGCGGCGCCGACCGGGTACTTCGAGTAGGGCGAATACGACTGCTGCTGTGCGGCGACAGCGGCATCGAAGAGATCCGGCATCGGCACGGTCACGACAGCACCCGGGGGACGAGAAACCGTCGTGCTGGGCCAGGGAGCGCATTCCACAACCCAGCGCCCACATCGTCGGCCGACTGCCACAGGCGGTCAGGCAACTTGGACGCATCAAAGTCGGCGCGGTCCTGGAATTCGGTGCTGACGAAGGCTTTCGTCGCGGCATATGTAGCGCTGTTCGGCCCCGGCGCGAATGCTGCGACCGACGAGACATTGAGGATCCCGCCACCACCACCACCACCACCACCGCGTTGCACCATCACCTCGGCGGCGACTTGTGAGAGGCGATGGTCGGCAACGAGGACCTCACAGTCGACGTCCACTTCGCTCGCAAGCGCCTCAAGCCGTTCCCTGTCGCGAGCCACAGTCACCAATTGTGTTCCGTCGGCCGCCAACTGCTGTGCGAGCGCTCGGCCGATACCTGACGATGCTCCCGTGACGAGTGCGCGATTCCATCTCATTGCCCAATCGTGCCACGGGCCACCCCTCGCCTGCACTGCGCCGCGCTCGATCGCACCCATATATCACTCGACCATCGCGCGTGGCGGTACGCGCTTCTGGCACAATACGTGTCCAATGCAGGTGTACCTCCGAGATGCGTTGGAATCCGACGTCGACGATCTGATCGAGCTGTTGCTCGGCGACAAGGTCCGTGACCCTGGGTTTATGCAGACGAACCGCGACAACCCAAGCTTCGTCGGCGACTACCTCGATGCCATCCGCGAGATTGATGCAACCAACGGCAGCTACCTGCTCGTTGCCGACCTGGGCGGGCGTGCCGTTGCCATGGTGCAACTCGTGACCTTCCGCCACTTCCAGCATCGTGGTGGCCGTTGCGCCGAGGTCGAATCGATGCACGTCGCTCCGTCGCACAGCGACACCGATGTCGGCAGCCAACTTCTTGAGTACGCGGCATGTCGCGCACGCGATCTCGGTTGCTACCGCATGCAACTGACGGCTGCCGCCAAGCGTGAGCACACCCACAAGTTCTTCCAAGACCACGGGTTCGTACCGACTCACGTCGGGTACAAGCAGTACCTCGACCTCGACTGGACGCCGCAGCGCAGCGCCCAGCTCGTCCGGCCACAGCCCGACTTTTTCGACGAACTCGCTGACCAGTCGTAGCGACCGACAGAGTTGCGAAAGGGGCCTGACCCCATACGCAACTATTGGCAGGTGATGCTGGTCGATGTCGTTCCCGCCCGTTGGTGTGTTGCCCCAACCGTCAGTTCAGTGCCCGGTTGACATCGCACTGTCCACGAGGCCAACGCTCGTTCTGGGCTCCCGCCGTCGCCGTGATTGAAGCGGGCCGCCATCGACCCAGCGAGCTGACCGAGTTCTTGACGTGACGGACCGCCGATGATCTCGGCGCCTTCCAACTCGACGACGATCGGCCGAACGATCGAGTCGTTGTTTGCCTTCTCCGTGACGTACGTCGGCAACCACCCGGTGTTGGCGATGCCAACGTCGACGCGCCAGGTATCGGGCCCCAGTTGTTCAACGACGGTGTGCTTGATCTCGATGCAGGGCGCACTCAACGCTTGCACGACTGCGAACGCGCCGTGGCCGTCGACTTCGTCTGCGAGGAGATGTTTCGGGGGGTTCTGCCAGGAGTGCAAATCGTTCCAGCCGCCCAGTTCGACCGGGCCGAGTTGTGGGTGGTCGAACGAGTACCAGTCGACGAAGCCAGCAGTGAGTGCGTCGCCCGGCTGGTTGTCCAGCCAGTGCAGCGCGGCGATTGCCTGGTCGTCGGTCGGGCCGGTGTACCAGAAATGCGTCGAGATCTTCTCGCCGGTCGCGGCGTGCACAAGGTCCCAGAATTCAGTGGTCCAGCCATAGACACCGAGGTGCTCGTACGCCCAGTCGTCAGAGGCTCCGCTCATCGTCTCGGTGGTATCCCACGTGAAGTCTTCGTACACCGAGTGAGCCGGGTAGCCGGTGAGTTCGGTGCCGCGCTTGGCGAGTTCTTTCCACACCCACACGTCGTTCGGCGGGAGCGTGTCGTCGGCAGCGGTCGACGACGGCCGCAGCAGCACCCCGCCGAAGGTGTGGAACGCGTTGAAGCCACAGATGTTTGGGCGAGCGGTGATCGCCCTGACTAACGCATCAATCTCCGGCTCGCTCAACGGATGATTGCCGGAACCCGGCACTGTCGTTCCCCAACCCGCTGGGAAATTACGGTTCATGTCGAGGCCCTGAGGGAATCGCGGCTTGGGCATCGTGAACCCGTCGAAGTCTTCAATCGTGCCCTCGCCGAAGAGTCGATAGCGCTGCGCGCCCTCAGCCAGCCCGTCGAGCGGCACAGATACCAGTAGACGCTCGTCGTCCGGATGCGGCATCCACTGGCCGTCCTGGTCAGCAATGCGCATCTGAAGAATCCGCCCATCGCCGTCAATATCTTCGCTCTCATGACCGGGCCAGCGACGGCCGTCGGCGAGTGGCCAGTTCCGGACGCTCGATCGGCGATACCGGGGCGAGTCAGCAAGGGCCCACTCGGCTCCGTCGGGATTGACGCGCGGTACGACGTAGAAGGTGCGGGTGCGTAGTGCCCTCGTGACCTGTTCGTCTCCGCTCACGAAGCCTTCGACAAGATGCTGCAAGACGCGGCACGCAGCCACCGACGCCGTGAGTTCAACCGAGTGAATATTGGCGTCGAGCCAATGCGCCGGCTTCGTGTCGTGCAAGCCAGTCGACTGATCAGTCACCGTGACCAACCGCAGGTCGCGGCCCTCATACGACTGGCCGTACGTCTCGACCGCGACCAAGTCGCGATGCTCGGCAGCGAGGTCGTCGACCCACGCCATCAGCTCGTCGTAGCGCAGGAACCGATCGAAGTCGTACGTGTCCGCCATGAGGAGATCGTAGGACCGCTTCGGTCCTGCGGGACTGGCGGCAACTTCGGCGTCAGTCGGTCTGAGTCCATATCCTGATGCCATGGCGTTGTCGCTCAGCAAACATCCGTCGTTCTCCGGTCGGCCCGGTCCCGTCTTGGTCGTCGTCGCTGACGGCGTCGGCGTGGCTCCCGCAGGTCCGAGCAATGCGATCACCGAAGCAGACACACCCACCCTCGACCAACTCGGTGCAAGCGAGTTGTACACAGAGCTGGCGGCACACGGGCCAGCGGTCGGGTTACCGACCGACGACGACATGGGCAACAGTGAGGTCGGCCACAACGCACTCGGTGCGGGGCGGATCTTCGCCCAGGGCGCCAAGTTGGTCAACAAGGCGCTCGCCAGCGGCGCAATCTACGAGACCGACGTGTGGAAGCAGGCAATCGAGCGCGGTGCGGCCAACACACTCCATCTCCTCGGCCTGCACTCCGATGGCGGCGTGCACTCGACGACTGCGCACCTTTACCAATTGCTGCGCCGAGCAGCTGACGAGGGCGTCACGAGCTGTGCCGTGCATATTCTCCATGACGGACGTGACGTCGCTCACCGCAGTGCCCTCACCTACATCGACCAGACCGAGGCGGTGCTGACCGAGATCAACGCCAGGGAGGCGAGCCATGGCGTACACCGCAACTTCAGAATCGCCTCGGGTGGCGGTCGCATGACGATCACGATGGATCGCTACGAAGCCGATTGGGGCATGGTCGAACGCGGCTACCTTTGCCACACGCACGGCGAAGGCCCGGTGTTCGCATCCGCAACCGATGCGGTCGAAACTATGTACGCCGAGACCGACAAGGGTGATCAGTACCTCGGCCGATTCGTCGTCGGCGATGGCGACAAGCAACCAGTCGGGGCGATGCACGACGGCGACGCTGTCCTGCTGTTCAACTATCGCGGCGACCGTTCTATCGAGATCTCACGCGCCTACGAAGAAGCCGACTTCGACGTGTTCGACCGCACCGGAGCCAACGGCGAGCAGCACCCCGACGTGTTCTACGCCGGCATGTTGCAGTACGACGGCGACGCGCTCATTCCGAAGCGATACCTCGTCGATCCTCCGGCGATCGACCGCACCATGGGCGAGTTCTTGTGTGCCGAGGGCGTCCGAAGCTTCGCGATCAGCGAGACCCAAAAGTTCGGTCACGTCACCTACTTCTGGAACGGCAACAAGTCCGGCTACATCAACGAGGAACTCGAAACCTACGTCGAGATCCCGTCTGACAACGTCGAATTCGACACCACCCCTGCGATGAAGGTCCGTGAGATCACCGCCGAAACCATCGATCTCTTGCGGTCAGGTGAGTACCAGTTCGGTCGGTTGAACTTCCCGAGTGGCGACATGGTCGGCCATACCGGCCACTTATCCGCGACGGTCGAGGCAATGGAAGTTATCGACGAGTGCATGGCACAGCTGATCGACGTCATCGACGAACTCGGAGGCGTCATCATTTACACCGCCGACCACGGTAATGCCGACGTGATGTACACCATCGATGCCGCGGGCGACAAGCATCCCAAGACGAGCCACACACTGTCGCCGGTGCCGTTTGCAATCCACGATCCGAACTACGACGGCGAATACCATATGGTCGACGCAGCCCCAGGCGATGCACACGGCCTGGCGAATGTCGCCGCGACCGTACTCAACCTGCTCGGCTTCGACGCTCCCGACGACTACCTTCAGCCGCTGATCACGTTCTGACGCAACACGCGAGACATCGGCCTGCTTGCAGCTCCTTCGATTCCAATCACCCGACACATCCGCGATGCACCTAATGTGTCGACATGGCCAGCAAGAAGTTTCAACTTGAGTCCCTGAAGAACGTTCCGCTTTTCAACGCATGCAGCAAGAAGGAACTCGAGACAGTCGCCAAGGCAGCTGACGAGATCATGATGACCGAAGGCTCCCTGATCGTCGATCAAGGCCAGACTGGACGTGAGGCCTTCGTCATCTTGAGTGGCGAAGTCACCATCAAGCGCAGCGGCCGAAAAGTCGCCACACTCGGTGCGGGCGACGTTGTCGGCGAACTCTCGCTCCTCGACCACGGCCCGCGCACCGCCTCGGCGATCTGTGCCACTGATTGCACACTTCTGGTGATCGACCAACGTCGCTTTATCGGCGTCCTCAACGACGTCCCGTCGATCGCTTACAAGCTGATGGGCGTCCTCGCTTCACGCATCCGTCAGATGGACCGCACCGTCTTCGGCTAGATCACACCGTCGTCTCAGACCAAAGTGTGACACGCTGCCTTCGGCTGAGCGCCACGCTCAAGTGAGGCACCGTTCTGACAACAATCTCAGTTCCGGCTGGTTGCGTATCGTGGGCCCATGAACTTTCATCCGCTACCCGGCCACTGGGCCCAGCAGCGTGATCTCGCTCAGCGCATCGCGACCCACGTGCTTGGTCAGGCGCGGTTTCGCCATGATGGGCTGTTCGACCTCGTCCCGCTTCCTGGCGGGTTTGGCACACCTCCCGTCGGCCCCGAACGGGAGCGTGTCCGGCTCGTCGGTGGGTCGCTCTTCATCGAGCGCGTGGTCGGTGACGACGTCAGAGAACTCAATGCCACCACACAGGTTGAGATGGTTGTCGGTAACACGATTCGCGGACTGTGCAACGCAATTGGATTTGAACCGGACGCCGACTTCTGGGTCGGTGGCGAAACACCCCCGCTGAGTGATCCCGACGAGATGATCCTGCTCGACAGCGACACGGCGGCTGTCCTCGGTGAGTGGTATCTGCTCGGCCAAAGGGCCATTGAGGAAGCCGTCTCCTCCATTCCGTCCGCTGCCGCGTCCGTCGGCCGTCTGTGGCCCGAGCACTTCGACTTCGGCATCGACCTTGCAGCAAAGCCTGGTGTACGGGTCAACCTCGGAGCGGCAGCTGGTGATGGCGGGATCAACGAGCCGTACCTCTACGTCGGTCCATGGGGTCCGGAGCGCCCCGGGCCAGCCGAGTACTGGACCGCACCGTTCGGTGCCACGCTCACTTTCGGCGAACTGAACCTTGTCGAATCGCCCCTCGGCCGTGCGGTCGAGTTCTTCCTGCACGGCCTCTCCTCCCTCCGCCAATAGTGCGTATGGGGTTGCGTATGGGGTCAGGCCCCTTTCGCACTTGCTGCACACCTCGTCCAACAAGTGCGAAAGGGGCCTGACCCCATACGCACTGATTTCGCGGTGGATCTGTAGTCAGCAGTGACCGACGAGTAGATTTGCTGGTGTATGAGTGCTGCTACCGAAACCCCCGCGACCGACACTGAGCCGAAGCGGGTGAAGCCGAACCAGCTTGCGTTGGTTCTGTTCACTGCTGCTGGCCTGTTCACACTCGTCTCGGGCATCATTCCGCAGATCACGGGGTGGAAGAGCGACAGCCCGATCCATCGCACCGTGTTTGTCAACATCCCGGGTCCGATCCAGGTTGCGTTCTACACGGTTATTCCCGTGCTGCTCATCTGGGTCGGCGTCATGTTCAGCTTCCGGATGAAGAACTGGGAGCGCGGCGCACCGTCGCAGCGCCGCACCACCACCAAGAACGCCAAGCGGCGCCTGAAAGACTTCCGCGCCGGTGTTTACATGCAGACGCTGCTGCGCGATGCCGGCGCCGGGCTCATGCACTCGATGATCTACTTCGGCTTCCTGGTGCTGCTCGGTGTCACCACGGTCCTCGAAGTCGACCACCAGATGCCCGAGCAGCTGAAGTTCCTCCACGGCACCACCTACAAGGCCTACGCCTTCATTGGTGACGCCGCTGGCCTCGTGTTCCTCGGCGGCATCGTGTGGGCAATCGTGCGCCGCTACGTGCAACGCCCGTACCGCATCCGCATCAAGAGCAAGCCCGAACACGCCATTATCCTCGGCGTCTTCTTCGCCATCGGTGTCACCGGCTACGGCGCCGAGATGTTCCGCATCGCCCTCGAAGGTGGCCCGGAGTACGAAAAGTGGAGCTTCATTGGCTACCCGCTCTCGACGCTCGTCGACGGCATGTCCCAGTCGGCACTCAGCACCTGGCACCAGTGGTGGTGGATTGGTCACGTTGCGGCCTTCGTCGCCTTCCTCGCGATCCTGCCCCTCACAATGCTGCGCCACATCTTCACGTCACCGATCAACATGTACCTCAAGGACAAAGACCGTCCAAAGGGTGCCATGCGGCCAATGGCCAACCTGATGGAGACCGAACTCGAGTCGTTCGGGGCCTCGGTTGTCGAAGACTTCACGTGGAAGCAGCTGCTCGACCTCGATGCCTGCACCATGTGTGGCCGTTGCACCAGCGTCTGCCCGGCGCACGCCACCGGCAAATCACTCGACCCGCGCGAGATCGTCCTCAAGGCGGGTGCGGTCATGGCCGCCTCCGGTTCGCCAGCAGTCAGCGCACCGCTCGGCGAAGACAAAGAGATCACCATCTCGGCCAACAACCTGTTCGAACGGATCACCGCCGAAGAGATCTGGGCCTGCACCACCTGCAAGGCGTGCGACGAAATCTGCCCGGTCGGCATCGAGATCACCGACAAGATCTTCGACATGCGTCGCTACCTGTCGCTGATGGAGTCGAACTTCCCCCCTGAACTCGGCAACGCCTACCGCGCGATGGAAAACCAGTTCAACCCGTGGGGCCTCAACCAGGGCGAACGCGGCGACTGGGCCGACGGTATGGACGGCGTCACGATCGTCGATCCGGGCCAAGCGCTCCAGCACGAGTACCTCTACTGGGTCGGCTGTGCCGGCTCCTTTGACGACAAGAACAAGAAGGTCACGCAGGCAATGGCACAGCTGTTGCGTCGCGCCGGGATCGACGTCGCCATCCTCGGCCCGTCCGAGATGTGCACCGGCGATTCTGCCCGCCGGTCTGGCAACGAGTACCTGTTCCAGATGCTCGCTCAACCGAACGTCGAGATGCTCAACGGGATGGGCGTCAAGAAGATCATCGCTCAGTGCCCGCACTGCCTCAACACGTTGAAGAACGAGTACCCGCAGCTCGGTGGCAACTACGAAGTGATCCACCACACGCAGCTGCTCGAGCAGCTCATCGACTCGGGTCAGCTTGACGTTTCTCAGGCAACCCTCGAAGAGCGCATCACGTACCACGACTCCTGCTACCTCGGTCGCCACAACGACGTCTACGTCGCACCGCGCAAGGTTGTCGGTGCCATCAAGGGCATCGAAGTCGTCGAGATGTCGCTCAACGGCACCAAAGGCATGTGTTGTGGCGCTGGTGGCGCCCGCATGTGGATGGAGGAGAACACCGGCACCAAGGTCAATGACGAGCGTGCTGCGCAGGCCATCTCCACCGGCGCCACCCGTGTCGCCACGGCTTGCCCGTTCTGCTACATCATGCTCGACGACGGAGTGAAGGGTGCTGGCAAGGAAGAGCACGAGGTCAAGGTCGCCGACATCTCGATCCACCTCCTCGAAGCCATCGAAGCCGGTGAAGCCAAGTTCCACGAAGGCAACGCGCCGCTCGTCGAAGCCGAGCTGGCAGCCGCCAAGCTCGACGACGGCCCACCGACTCCCGCCTGACCACGGCGTCGGCATCGCACTTCGGTGCGGCTGCCCCGATGGTCTGATCGCCTGGTCGATCGTTGGATTCATCGGGTTGAGACGACCGTCATCGACGGTTCGCGTCCCTGGTCCGTATCGTTGTTTCATTCTTCGAGGAGCAATGTGATGAGTACAGACGACACCG
>JBLIKS010000098.1:0-8670 GCA_047635555.1 Candidatus Azotimanducaceae bacterium | reverse complement strand
GGTGAATGCGTCGACTATGTCGACCTCGCCAGACTCCGGAAGCTCGGACAGCAACTCGTCAGCCACCTTCCGGACGAGCGGTTCATATCCGGCGATCTGCTTCGGGGTGAAGGCGCGTGCGACGGCGGACCGCAAACGTGTGTGGTCAGGTGGATCGGTCGCGAGGAGCCAGCGCGAGAAATCGGTGCGAACCGAAGGCGTCAGGGTGCGGTACTGGCGGGTGGACAGCAACAAGTTGGCGATCGGCGAGGTCGCAGAGTCGTCCGAGCGCAGGACCTGCTGTACCTCGTCGTATCCGAAGACGAACCATTGACGGTACGCACGGCCGTAGACAACCTCACCGTCGGCGCGCATGCGGTCATACATCGGGTACGGCCAGGAAAATCGCTCGTCGGCGAACGGGTTTCCCCATTTGGTGAAGCCGAACAGGGCCTGGGAAACCCACGGCCGCTTACCAATGGCGGCGATGCTCGACATCGCCAGCTGTTCAACTCCCATGGTTCGTCTCGACTGTCGTCATGCAGTACAGACTGTCCGATCAGCGCTGCTCGTTCACGACGAAAACAAAGATTTGCTTAGGCGGGTGCGTTCCACCGGTCCTGGAGCGTGGAGAACACGCCCTGGTCCCATGAGAACTCGACCATGTTGCCGTCGGGGTCGCGGAGCATGGTGATGAAGCCAATCGGCTGCGGCATCATCGTGGGCGGCATGGCGAGGCAGTCGGCAAGCTTGGCCCGTTCGGCCATCGCTTCCACGTCCTCTTTCGTCGGGAGCTCCATCCCCAAGTGAGCGAACGGTGCGAGCGTCGCGAGCGGTGCATTCGCAAACGGGTCCTTGTCGGGGAAGAACTGGGCGAGGACGAGAATGAACGGGTTGTTCGTCTCGCCGGGCATGCCGAGCCATGCCCCGTAGCCCATGTCGTCTTCCCTGCGGTCGATCAACTCGAGGGGGGTGTACGTCAAGTACCACTCGATCGTGGCGTCCATGTTGCTGACGCGGAGCGCAATGTGCGTCCATCGGGGTTCTGTTGGGTGGGTGTTATGGGTTGCTTCGCTCACAGTGCTCTCGTTCAGTGTGGGACCGACATGGTCACGGATGACCGACCATACCAGTTGGTCAGTTGGTCAGACCAGAGAAAGCGGGCGATGGCCAGGGTGGTATGTTGGTACGACCAACCGCCCAATGTCTCTATAATCATCAATATGCCGCAAGAACGCCGAATCTATGCCTGACACTTCACCCTTTGCCCCCATCTCCCGTGAGACTGTGAGTTCGCAGATTCGTAACCAGCTCCTCGAACGGATCTCGAATGGCGAACTGGCCCCAGGCGCTCAGATGCCTTCTGAGCGGGAGTTGTCGGAGAAGTTCGAAGTGGCGCGGACGTCGGTTCGAGAGGCAATGCAGGGTCTCGTGTCGATGCGCGTCGTCGCACGGCGTGGGAACCGCTCGTATGTGGCTGAGCACCTCCCCGACGTCGTCGTCGACCCCCACGATCGGAGCAAATCATTCGTGGCCGAGTTGTTCGAAACACGACAGCTGCTCGAAGTGCCGTTGTTCGAAATGGCGGCCGAACGCGCCACTGACGCTGAGCGCGAGCGGGTGGCTTCGGTCGCAGCGCGCTTTGACGCATCGCTCGACATCGTGGAATTCCGTCGCCTCGATCGTGAGTTCCACACAACGATCACAGCAGCATGTGGGAACCCGCTGCTGATCGAGTTGTACGGAAAGGTCCTTGACCAGCTTTTCCGCTCGATGGAGTTCTTCACGTTGTTGTCGGCTGAGAGCAATCAGTCGGAGGTGGCCCAGATCATTGCCGACTCGTGCGTTGCGCACCGTCGAATTGCGGATGCTTTTTGCACGGGCGATGCCCTTGCGGTCCGCGTTGCGATCGAATCACACCTCGACGCTGTCGAACAGTCGATGGTCGACCACCTGCACTGACCTGACGACAAGGAGTAGTGCCGTGCGATCTCGATGACGTAGGCTTGCGGCCGGTGGTCAGTTGGTCTGACCATTGAAACGTCTGACACGTCTGCGTCTGGCACCTTTGACGCAGACAGAGGAGTAATGGCTGCATGACTTCATTTGTACACAACGATGCACTACGTACAGCGTGGTATCCGGTTGCGGAGGTGTCCGACATCGTTGACCGTCCGTACGCCGTCCGGCTGCTGGCAGAGGACCTCGTGGTGTGGCGTGGTGCCGACGGTGTACTCGTCGTCGCTCCAGACCGCTGCCCGCATCGTGAAGCACCGCTCTCGATCGGCACCGTAACCAACGGCGAGCTGGCCTGCGCGTATCACGGCTGGACGTTTGGCTCAGCCGGGACGTGCGTCGCGATTCCTTCATCTGGCCCAAATGCAGCCATCCCCAGAAGTGCTCACCTCGCATGTATGCAGGTCCGTGAGCGGTATGGCTTGGTGTGGGTGTGCCCTGGAGAGCCAGCAATGGATATCCCGCGAGTGGTGCAAGACAATGACCCTGCCTTCCGTCGTCTGAATACCGAAGTGGAAGCCTGGGCAACATCTTCGCCCCGTCTTGTCGACAACTTCATGGACTTCAGCCACTTTCCCTGGGTCCACACCGGGACGTTCGGTGGAGGCCAGGATCCGCTTGTTCCCAAACTCGATATTGGGCCGCTGGACGATGACTTCTTCGGCTACGCCTACGAGGTTGACGCCGCGAACCCTGACGAGGCAGTAGCAGTCAGCGGTAGCAACGACGACGTTGTGCATCGCTCGATGAGTACAGGATTCGCACTCCCGTTCACGGTGCGCAGCACCATTCGGTACGACGACGGGCTCGAACACATCCTGTTGCTCTGCAGTACACCAGTCGATGATCTCAACTCGCTGTTCACGTTCGTTGTGTGGCGCAACGACGATCACGCGATCGACCCCAAAGAGATCCTCGCATTCGACCGCGCAATCGGAGCCGAAGATCGAGCGATGCTCGAGCGTGTCCCTGGCACGTTGCCCCTCCAACGTACGGGCTTGGTCAACGTGCAGTCGGACAAGCCGTCGGTCGAATGGCGCCGCCAGTTTGCTGCCTTGCTCGAGCTCACGTAGGAGCATTCTTCTGGGGCGCACTCAGTAATTCGGTGCGCGACGCGAACTTTAGCTATGGTCTGACCATCAGTCCACCAACGACCAAGGAGCGACGATGAGTATCACCGGTATGAACCATGCAGTCTTGTACGTCCGTGATTCCGCGCGACATCGTGCGTTTTATGAAGAAGTCCTGGACTTCGTCACGGTGATTGAGACTCCGGGTCAGTTCGCCTTCATGCGGGCGCCACGGTCCGACAACCACCACGACATCGCCTTCTTCACGATCGGTACTGGCGCCGGCCCGTCGTCAGCAGGCCGCGAAACCGTCGGCATGTACCACCTCGCATGGGAAGTCGCGACGCTCGGCGACCTGTTCGAGATGCAACAGCGCTTAGACGCCGCCGGTGTGATCAAGGGTTCGTCGGACCACGGTCCGAACAAGAGCCTGTACTGCATGGATCCGGATGGTCTCGAATTCGAAGTGATGTGGCTCGTTCCTGCTGATCGATGGGGCGAAGAAGAGCACGAGGCGATCGTTCGGCCACTTGACCTTGCGGCCGAGGCCAAGCGCTTCCCGGACATGATGGCGGTGTCGTCATGAATCTGGCGAACCAGTACTGCCACTTCTTCGACGATGACGAATTCATCGAGACAGACCGCCCCGGATTCCGACGACGCGTCCTCACGGGCGACAACCTGCAACTCTGCTTCTGGCGAATCGCTGGCGGCGCAACGGGCTCGTACTTGCATAAGCACGACGAGCACGAACAGCTCGGCATCATCGTGCGCGGCGCACTTGACTTCCTGATCGACGACGACTCCGAGAACTCTGAGCGCCAGATCATCGGCGAGAACCAGGTCTACCTTGCGCCTGCCGGAGTTTGGCACGGCGACAGTCTGTTCGTCGGCGACGAAGAGCTCAACGAATGCTGGATTCTCGACATCTTCTCGCCACCGCGTGATGACTTCCGAGAAGACCCGAAACCGCCCTCAACAATAAGGAGCACCACCAATGGCTGACTGGAGACTCGCCGTCGATATCGGCGGTACGTTCACCGATGTTGTGTTACTTGACGCCGCGTCTGGCCGCGTCGTCGTCGACAAGACACTCACTACGCCGTCGGCACCGCTCGATGGGGTGCGTACAGGAGTGACCCAGTTGCTTGCCAAAGCGGGGGTTCTCCCAGGCGACATCACTGCGCCGATCGTGCACGCCACGACGTTGATCACCAACGCTCTGATCGAAGGCAAGACCGGGCGAGCCGGCCTCGTCACCACTCAAGGCTTCGGTGACACGCTGCTCATCCGCGATGAACATCGCTACGACATGTACGACCTTCAGATCGAGTTCCCCGCGCCGCCAATTCCGCGGGACCTCACGTTTGAGATCAACGAACGCACGGGCGCCAATGGTTCAGTCATCACCGACCCGACCGCTGCCGACCTTGATGTGCTCGTCGAAGAACTCCGCTGCGCCGATGTCGAGGCGGTAGCGATTTGCTGCCTGAACTCCTATGTGAACGCGACGAACGAGCTCAAGATTGCCGAGCATCTGCGGAGCGCACTTGGTGTCCCTGTGTGTATCTCGGCGGAGATCTCCCCGCAGATCCGCGAGTATCCGCGGATGGTCACCACGGCGTGTAACGCCGCCACGATGCCCGTCATCGGCCCCTACCTCGACGAGCTGCAGAAGTGGCTTGCCGCCGAAGGCTTTGGCGGTTCGGTTCTGATGATGCTGTCCAATGGTGGCGTCGTGTCGGCTGATGAGGCTGCTCGGGGTCCGATTCGCCTCGTCGAGTCTGGTCCGGCTGCAGGCGCTCTCGCTGGAAGCTGGTTCGCCAAGCGGCTCGGCATCGACCGGCTCCTGTGCTTCGACATGGGTGGGACGACTGCCAAGGCGTGCCTCATCGAGCACGGTGAGCCCGAACTCACCAATACGTTCGAAGTAGCTCGCGCCTATCGCTTCAAGAAGGGCTCCGGTTTTCCTGTGTCAGTCCCGTCGGTCGACCTCGTCGAGATCGGTGCCGGTGGCGGAAGCCTGGCCCGTGTCGACCAGTTCGGCCTCTTGAAGGTCGGTCCAGAGTCATCTGGCGCTGACCCCGGTCCGGCAAGCTATGGCCAAGGTGGGACCATCCCCGCCGTGACCGACTCAGATGTGATCCTCGGTCTGCTCGATCCCGCCGCGTTCCTTGGTGGCGACATGCCCCTAGATCGCTCGCTTGCCGAACGTGCTGCGCAAACGGTTGCCGACGGTCTTGGCCTCGAAATGCTCGACACCGCAGCAGGAATCCACGAAGTGGTCAACCAGAACATGGCAGCTGCTGCCAGCATGCACGGCGTCGAAATGGGTGTCGACCTGCGCGGCATCCCCCTGATTGCATTCGGTGGTGCTGGCCCGGTCCATGCATGTGGCGTCGCCGAACTCCTCGAGTCCGATCGCGTGATCTTTCCGGTGAATGCATCGGTGCTCTCGGCCTTCGGCACGCTGGTATCGCCAGTTCGAATCGACTTGGCGCGGTCGATGCCGCGATTGATCGACAAGGTCACCGACGACGAGCGCGACCATCTCCTCGACGAGCTCCGCAACGAGGGCCGCCGCGTCTTGCGTGGTGCCGGCGTTCCCGACAATGCCATCGTCTTCCGTTACGGAGTTGACGCTCGCTACTCAGGCCAAGGTAACGAGATCACGATCTGGGTTGGCGAGGGCGACGCCTGGCCTGCCACGGCAGCAGACGTCACCAGTGCTTTCGAAATCGAGTATCGCCGTATCTATGGGATGACAATCCCCGACGTCGCCGTCGAGGCAATCACCTGGCGGCTCTCCGCTTCGGCTACAACGTCGCATGTCGAACCTGACGATTCGATTGCGCCGCACGAGGGCGAGGTCCTTCCGAAGAGCACCCGCCCAATGGTTTTTTCACGCGGCGTCGACGCCGTTGAAGCGCCGGTCTATGACCGATCGATGCTCGGCGCAGGGGCCAGGTTCACCGGCCCGGCCGTCGTTGAAGAACGCGAAACCACTTCCGTGATCCGCCCCGGTTGGGACGTCGAAGTCGCGGCCGACGGCAGCCTCATTGCCAGCAGAACTGTGAAGGAGTCAGCATGACCATCGCCGAAACGCGCCCGTCCGAGTTTGATCCGATTGAGCTTGAAATTCTGTGGCAGTCATTGATCTCCACGGTCAACGAGCAAGCCCGGGCATTGCAACGCTCTGCATTCTCGCCAATCGTGCGCGAAGCCGGAGACCTTGCCAACGCAGTATTCGACCGACGGGGCCGCATGGTTGCTCAGGCAGTCACCGGGACGCCCGGTCACATCAACTCACTGGCCATCGGTGCGGCGAAGATGCTCGAGGAGTATCCGCTCGACACCCTTGACGAAGGCGACGTGCTCATTACGAACGACCCATACAAGACGGCAGGGCAGCTCCTTGACGTCACGGTGCTGGTGCCGGCGTGGCGCAACGGCCAGATCATTGCGTTGTTCGGTTCCACTATCCACCACACCGATGTTGGCGGCTACGGGATCGGCGCCGGCGGCCGTGACGTGTTCGAAGAAGGGCTGTGGATTCCGATCTGCAAGCTGATGAAAAAAAGCGAGCGCAACGGCGATGTTTGGAAGTTCATTCTCTCGAATGTGCGCCAACCCGATCACATGGCTGGGGACCTTCACGCACAGATGGCATCTGGTGAAATCGGTGCACAACGCTTGAACACGCTCTGCGCAGCGCACGGGCTCGACGACATCGAGGAACTCGCCGACGAGATCATCACGCGCTCCGAGGAAGCAACTCGAGCGAGCATCCGCGAGTTGCCGAGTGGCACGTACAACTCCAGCGCGATTCTTGATCTCGCCGACGGGTCAAAGATCGACATCGTGTGTGCCCTCACCGTCGATAGCGATGCGGGCGAGATCACCGTTGACTACGCGGGAACTTCGGAGGCATCGCCCTGGGGCATCAATGTGGTCATGAACTACACGCACGCCTACACGACATTCTGCGTGCGGTCGGTGCTCAATCCTGACATCCCGAACAACCATGGCAGCCTGGGCCCGATCAAGGTCAAAGCTCCCGTGGGGTCGATCGTCAATGCAGTTTCGCCGCAGCCAGGTACCGCCCGGCACGTCGTCGGGATGTTTCTGCCGAATGCGCTCCTCAAAGCATTGGCGCAGATCCGCCCCGAGGCAGCGATGGCTGAAGGTTCTGGCGCTGTGTGGACGATGCAGGTCAATGGCAGCCATCCCGATGGCAGCCCATTTATTACGGCGATGTTCACCTATGCGGGTGGCGTCGGGGCCCGAGCAACGAAGCCTGGATTGAGTGCATGTTCGTACCCGACCGGGATTTCGGCGGTCCCGATCGAAGTCGTCGAAGCGTCGGCGCCGATTCGTTTCCACGAGAAGTCGCTTCGGCAAAATTCTGGTGGAACAGGGGCTCAGATCGGAGGGCTCGGTCAGGCAATCGAGTTCAGCGTCGACACCGACCGAGCGTGGCAGCTGAATGCGGTCACGAGCCGGCTTGCCGATGCGCCGCTGGGCGTGTTCGGCGGCGAACCCGGAGCCACCGGAAATTTCTTGCTCAATGGCAAGGCCGTCGATACCCAGGCCCGTCTGAGCCTGACGGGAACCGATGTCATCAGGCTTGAACTCCCCGGCGGTGGGGGATACGGGGCAGCGCAATAGCCATGACTGACTGGGCCGATCCGGTGACGTTCGCCCATGTGTGGGCCGACGCGGTGTCGACGCGCCCCGACGCGCCCTTCCTCACGTTCGAAGCACCTGACGGCACGGCCACTGACTGGACCTTCGGCGAGTTCGATCGGGTGGTCGCCCGCACTGCCACCGAGCTGGCCAGTCACGGCGTGAGCCCTGGTGCTGCGGTGCATCTTGCGCTCGCCAACTCACCGACGTTTGTGGCGGTCTGGATTGCGACCATCCGGCTCGGCGGTTGGATTGTTCCATCCGACCCGATGGGTCGCAGTGCTGAGCTCGAAGACCATATCGAGCGCACTGGCCCGGTGGCGGGCTTTTTTGCACAGGACCGAGCGGCTGTGTATCGAGCCGCCGCAACCGATATCGCGTTGTTCCCGATCGACGAGGCAGACGTTGATTTCGAATGGTTGCCAACGCAGGAGTTCACCGAGTGGCCCGAACCGGGCCTGCGCGATGTGGCTGCAGTGATGTTCACGAGTGGCACGACGGGCCGACCCAAAGGGGTGGTTGTCTCGCAAGCGAACTACGCCTTTGCTGGCAAGACAATGGCGGAGGCCGCTGGCCTCACGAGCGAAGATCGCTACCTCGTCGTGCTGCCGATGTTTCATGCCAACGCGCAGTACTACTCATTTGCCGCAGCGGTTTGGGCCGGAGCATCGGTCGCCCTGATGCACACGTTCTCAGCCAGTGGTTTCTTGCCGCAGGCACAACGGCACGCTGCGACATGCGCCAGCCTGTTTGCGGCTCCTTTGCGAATGATTCTGGCTCGAGGTGGTCCGGTCGAGGGGCTGCGGTTGCGTCACTGCTGGTTCGCCCAGAACATTGCCGATGACCAGCACCGAGTGATCACCGAGTGGTTCGGATGTGCGCCGCGTCAGTTGTATGGCATGACCGAAACCATTCCCGC
>JBLIKS010000097.1:0-8796 GCA_047635555.1 Candidatus Azotimanducaceae bacterium | reverse complement strand
AGCGAAGAAGTGCTGGCGGCCTGTGTCGAGAAGTTTAAGCCGTGCAAGTTCTGGCAGGCCTATGGGCTGACCGAAACGACGGGCGCAGTGTTCAACCTGCCGCCCGAAGACCACGATCCGAATGGGCCGAACAAGCATCGCCTGCGTTCGTGTGGTGTTGCGGGCCCAGGGGTCGAGGTGCGGATCGTCGGCGACGGCGATGAAGACGTTGAGGTCGGTGAGGTCGGCGAGATCTGGGTACGCACACCGCAGAACATGCTGGGTTACTGGAAGATGCCGGAAGAAACAGCCAAGGCGCTCACGGACGACGGCTGGTTCAAGTCAGGCGACGCTGGGTACCTCGACGCCGACGGCTATCTCTACATCCACGACCGCGTCAAAGACATGATCGTCTCCGGTGGCGAGAACGTGTACCCGGCAGAAGTTGAGAACGTGCTGATGAAGCATGCCGCCGTCGCCGACGTCGCCGTCATCGGCGTGCCACACGACAAGTGGGGCGAAACCGGTAAAGCCGTGGTGGTCGCTGCCGAGGGGGCGACTGCCGATGACGACACGGCTGCTTCGATCATCGCGTTCGCCAAGACCCAACTGGCGGGCTTCAAGTGCCCGACGACCGTCGACTGGGTGGCCGAACTCCCACGTAACCCCACGGGCAAGATCTTGAAGAAGGATCTACGCGAGCCGTATTGGGAAGGCCGCACTCGGCGCGTCGGCTAATTCGGCCCGGATCGTTTATCCGTCAATTCATGCCATGCCAGGTCGGTTCAGGTCGGGGAGCGACGGCGGTGTCTGGCTGCGAAGCTGGCCACAGCGGCGTACCCGAGGTAGAGCAGTGCGACCGCCGCGGTCCCCGTTCCGATCCCCAGCAGGTTGAACATCGCGTCTTTTGACTCGACAGCACGGGTGCTGGAGTAGCGGCCCTGGGCGACCTCAGTGAGCAGACTGCCCGCCGAGATAACGAGCGCCGACGTGGCAAGGCCGATCCATGACCACACAGCGATACCGGTCAGGATCGTGACGACCGCCCAGAGCCCGAAGTGGACGAGAGAGTCGCTGCCAACGCTCCGAGCTTCGAGGGCGTTACCCGCTTGCCCATTGGAGTCGAGTCGGTTCGACAGCTGGCGTGTGAAATCGCCGAACAGTACGCGGAGCACGGTCGGGGCTCGGTCGGACAGTAGTAGCGCCACATTTGACAGCGTCGCGCCGAGTGCGAGGACCGCAACGAATGCCCGCAGTCCGGTGGGCGCTCGGTATTTCACTCCGTCATCGTTGCGTCGTTCGTGGCCGTATCCACCGCACGCGACCCGCTCGTGATGTTTGGTCGGCGACCGACCGAGCTGGGATGCTCGGCTGTGACCCAGGGCGCATCGATCGTTCGGTTGTGAAACGTGGATAGCGTGGACAGCCGTGTCTACTACCGAAACCACCCAGGCGCTCGCAGACGGACTGTCTTCGCGAACTGACATCCGCAACCTTGCGATCGTCGCGCACGTCGATCATGGCAAGACCACGCTCGTCGACGCCATGCTTCAGCAGTCGGGTGCTTTCAGCGCACACGAAGAAGTCGTTGAGCGAGTCATGGACTCCGGCGACCTCGAAAGAGAAAAGGGCATCACGATCCTCGCCAAGAACACGTCCCTCGTCTGGGATGACAAAGCGAGCGGCGAAAAGATCACCCTCAACATCGTTGATACGCCCGGCCACGCCGACTTCGGTGGCGAAGTCGAGCGTGCACTCACCATGGTCGACGGCATCGTGCTCCTCGTCGACTCCGCTGAGGGCCCGCTTCCGCAGACCCGCTTTGTGCTGCGTAAGGCGCTTGCTCGCAACCTGCCGGTGATCCTCGCAATCAACAAGATCGACCGAGCCGACGCGCGCACCGCCGAAGTCGTCGACGAGGTGTACGAACTCTTCTTCGATCTCGATGCCCGTGAAGACCAGGTCGAGTTTCCGATCGTCTATTGCTCGGGCCGCGACGGCTGGGCAACGCTCGACCTCGACGAGGCGCAGGCCATTGTCAAGGGCGACGTGACCGGCAAAGACCTGACGGCGTTCGTCGACGTCATTCTGGAAAGCATTCCCGCACCGACCTACACCGAAGGTGCACCACTGCAGGCGTGGGTCACCAACCTCGATTCCTCGCCGTACCTGGGTCGCATGGCGCTACTCCGCATCATGGAAGGCGAGATCAGGAAGGGCCAGCAGGTTGCCTGGTGCAAGGTTGACGGCACGATTGCCCGAGCCAAGATCTCCGAGCTGTTCCTTACCGAGCACCTCACCCGCGTGCCGGTTGAGTCAGCTCGCCAGGGCGACCTCGCAGCCATTGCCGGCATCGAAGACATCTTCATTGGTGAGACCTTGGCGGACATCGATAATCCGGTGGCACTGCCGCTGATCACCGTCGACGAGCCAGCACTGTCGATGACCATCGGCATCAACACCTCACCGCTCGCAGGCCGCGAGGGCAAAAAGCTCACCGCCCGCTTGGTCAAAGCCCGCCTCGACCAAGAACTCGTCGGCAACGTATCGATCCGCGTGCTCCCGACAGCGCGTCCCGACGCCTGGGAAGTTCAGGCCCGTGGCGAACTGCAGTTGGCGATCCTCGTCGAGCAGATGCGTCGCGAAGGTTTCGAGCTGACCGTCGGCAAGCCGATCGTGTTGACCAAGGAAATCGACGGCAAGGTGCATGAGCCGGTTGAGCGAGTCACCATTGACGTCCCCGACGAATACCTCGGCGCCGTCACGCAGCTGCTGGCCACCCGTAAGGGCCGGATGCAGAACATGGGCGGCAGCGGCTGGGTTCGCCTCGACTACCTCGTGCCGGCCCGAGGCCTCATTGGTTTCCGCACACAGTTCATGACCGAGACCCGCGGTACCGGCATCATCAGCCACATCTTCGAAGGCTACGAACCGTGGGCTGGCGAGATCCGTGCTCGTGCGCAGGGCGTGCTGGTCAGTGACCGTATAGGTCCCGTGACCAACTACGCCATGATCAACCTGCAGGACCGTTCGGCCATGATGGTCAAGGCTGGCGACGACGTCTATGAAGGCATGATCATTGGCGAGAACTCTCGCGCCGGCGACATGGACGTCAACATCTGCCGTGAGAAGAAGCAGACCAACGTGCGTGCGTCGTCGTCCGACGACACTGTCAAGGTCACGCCGCCAAAGCTGCTGTCGCTCGAAGGCGCACTCGAATTCATCAGCGTCGACGAATGCGTCGAAGTGACCCCGCAAAACATCCGAATCCGCAAGGTCGAGCTTGACCCCACGATTCGCGCCCGTCACGCCAAGAAGGTCAACAACGAGCTGAAGGCCGAGGACGAAGCCCGTAAGGGCTGATCAACCAAGCTCGGGCATACTGCCTCTCATGGTTGCCACGCTCGATCCCGCACTTGCAGCGAAGATCGATGCACTCGACGCTGGCCTGCGCCAGCTCGGCAACACCGTCATTGCTTTCAGCGGCGGCGCCGATTCAGCGTTCCTGGCAGCGACCGCTCGGCGCGTACTCGGCGCTGAACGTGCCCACTGCGTCACCGCAGTGTCGCCGTCGCTGGCCGGAGACGAAGAACGAGACTGTCGGGCACTTGCCCAAGAGTGGGACCTGCGCTGGACGCCGGTCATTACCAACGAGATGGAACGAGCGGCCTACCGGCTCAACGACACCAACCGCTGCTTCCACTGTAAAGCAGAGTTGATGGACGTTGTGGGGCCCATTGCGAAGGCCGAGGGCGCAACCATCGTGCTCGGTGTGAACATCGACGACCTCGGCGATCATCGCCCGGGTCAACAGGCAGCCGAGCAGGCCGGGGCAGTCTTCCCGCTCGTCGACGCCGGTTTCACCAAGTCCGACGTCCGCGCAGCCTCGGCATATCTCGGGTTGCGCACGCACGACAAGCCTGCAGCGGCGTGCCTCGCCTCTCGGATTCCATACGGCACCGAGGTGTCGGTTGGGATCCTCTCGCGAGTCGACCGCGCCGAGGCAGCGCTCCATCGGCTCGGATTCGCCCAGGTGCGCGTGCGCCACTACGACGACACGGCGCGCATCGAGGTCGAAGCGTCAGAGCTCGTCGCAGCCGTCGAGCGGCGTGTCGAAATCGTCGACGCGGTTAAGGGCGCTGGCTACAAGTACGTCACGCTCGACCTCGAAGGGTTCCGCAGCGGCAACCTCAACGGTTGACTCGCGGCTCCGCTCGCCCCACAACCCGCAGCTACGCGCGCCGCCTCGATTGTTTGAGTACACGGCTGTTCACGTATCGTCTGAGCCATGAAGCTCTCTATGCAGATCAGCTACTCCGGTGACTTCCACGCCGACGTGGCAAAGGTTCAGGAACTGGAAAAGGCTGGCCTGGACGTTGTCTGGGTGCCCGAGGCGTACAGCTTCGACTCGGTGTCGCAAATGGGCTATCTCGCCGCCAAGACCGACACGATCGAAATCGGTGCGGGGATCTTGAACGTGTTTTCGCGTACGGCGACGTGCATGGGCCAGACTGCGGCAGGCCTCGATTTTGTGTCGAGTGGCCGGTTCATCCTCGGCCTTGGCGCCTCTGGCCCGCAGGTCATCGAGGGCTTCCACGGTGTTCCTTACGAGAAGCCGATGCCGCGTATCCGCGACTACATCAACGTATGCCGCATGGTCACCAAGCGTGAGAAGGTCGTGTACGACGGCCCGACCGTCCAGATCCCGCTGCCCGATGGCGAGGGAACGGGCCTCGGCAAGCCGCTGAAGCTGATCAACCATCCGGTGCGCGAGCACGTTCCGATCTTCTGGGCCAGTCTGATGGGCCTGTCGGTCACGGCAACCGCCGAGCACGCCGACGGTTGGCTGCCGATCTTTTTTGATCCGGAGAAGTTCCACAACGTCTGGGGCGCAGAACTTAAGAAGGGCACCGCCAAGCGTGACCCATCGCTCGGTCCCGTTCAGATTTCCGCTGGCGGCATGGTTGCGATCGGTGAAGACCTCGTGGGCGACAAGGCCAATGCAGTCCTCGACATGGCCCGTCCAAGCGTGGCGTTGTACGTCGGTGGCATGGGCGCTCGCGACCAGAACTTCTACAACACGATCATGCAAAAGTACGGCTACGTCGACGAAGCCATTGCAATCCAAGACAACTACCTCGATGGGAGCAAGGACAAGGCCGCCTCGCTCGTGCCTGCCGAGATGCTTGCGAACACGAACCTCGTTGGCCCAGCCAGCTACGTGAAGGAACGCATCGCGGCCTACAAAGAGGCTGGGGTCACGCACCTGTCGGTCAACCCGGTCGGCGCCGATTCGACTGCCATGATCGAGCAGCTTCGCGAACTTATCGACTGACGGGAACCAACCCGGCCGCTGCGACGTCCAAAGACGATGCAGCAGCGCAGACAATTCCAACGTCTCGTGGCCCTGGTCGCGGGGCTCACGTTGATGATGACCGCGTGCGGCAGCGACGACCCCGAAGTCGGTATCGGCGAGGGCGCACCTGCCTCGACGCCGGTCTCGACCGACGAAAAAGTTCCCACAACAACGGCGCCGGCGAGCGGTGGATGGATCGACGGTGAACCGGAGTGGTCCGGCCGCGCAGGCGATCCGGAGCTTGCTGCCGAGTCTGGCGTCCTTGAAGACGCTTCCAGTACGCGTGCCGAGCCGGTGCCCTTTGAGGATCGGCCGATCGACCCGTCGATCGAGCCAATCGACCCCGTCGACACGACGCCCCTCCGGGCGGGAAGCGTCGACGACAATGCTGACTACCAGGGTTTTCTCGACTATCTCGACCGGATCAAAGGGCTTGGCGTCGTCACCCGCGACCTTGATGCTGCTGGGCGCACGATTGTCAAGGTTGTCGACGAAGCAGGCAACCCGGTTCCGGGCGTCGTGGTTGAGGCATCGTCGAGCACACTCACGCCTGACGGCATTCCGATCAAACTTCGGACGACCGCCGACGGCACTGTCGGGTTCCATCCAGGCTTCTACGGCGGGGCAACAGATGGCACTGTCGACTTCGGTCTTGGCATGGGCCTGTCCGACATAGAGCTGGTGTCAGCAGCAGCGGGCCAGAACATTACGATCATCGCTCCGTCTACAACGCTTGCCGCGCCCGTGCCGCTCGACGTGTTATTCCTGCTCGACGCGACCGGTTCGATGGGCGACGAGATCGATCGGCTGAAACAAACCATCGACACCGTTGCAGATCGCGTCGCTTCACTCGACCCGGCGCCTGACGTGCGGTTTGCAATGACGCTCTACCGTGATGAGGGCGACGCCTTCGTCACCGCCAACTATGACTTCACATCCGACGTCGAGCAGTTTCGTGCAGCGTTGGCCGATGTCGTGGCCGATGGTGGCGGCGACTACCCGGAAGCACTTGACGAAGGGCTCGCCGATGCACTTGCCAAGCCGACGTGGCGTGATCCGGCCGAGGCGATCCAGCTGATATTCATCGTTGCAGATGCCCCGCCCCAGGTCGGCCGGCAGGTTGCGACGCCCTACACCGACTCGGTCGTCACTGCGATAGAGCGCGGGATAAAGATCTTCCCGGTCGCATCGTCAGAAAGCGATGACCAAGCAGAAGCGGTGTTCCGCCAGTTGGCACAAGCGACGGGTGCCCCGTTCGTTTTCTTGAGCAACGGAGCAGGCGGAGCGGCGACCGGTAGGTCGACCGATATTGCCTCCACCGACTACGAAGAGCTCGCGCTCGACGAGTTGGTCGTGCGCCTCATTGCGGAAGAGTTGTCGGCGTTGTCGGGCAGCGACGCTGGCGATGTGACAGTTCCGACGACCGTCGCGCCTGTGAGTACGAACCCCGCTGGGCAGTGACGAAGCTGTGCCGTGACCTACCGATTAATTGGTATTCTCGCGGATCCTCGCTCAAGGACTCCGGTGACGTTGGCGCCGCACGACCCGGACACGAAGGAAATTGACACGAAGGAACTGGCCACTCGCTACCTCGGTGCCGAGATGGGCGCGTGGTACGCAAAGCACAATCCGCCGAGTAGAGACTCGGTCGTCGTCCGCCTTGCTCCGGAACAGTGGCTGACGGTCAACTACAGCAAGGTGATGTAAGTCAGACCATGCCCCTGAGCCAATACAGGCTCAGGGCCCAGGCGAGTGAGAGGAGCAGGAACGAGGCCATGGCCCAACGCCAGGTCAGCTCTTTGACGATCTCAATCTCTTCACCCAGGGTGTCGCCGAGCGAGGCCTGGATTTGGTCGTACGCCTCGACGAGCTCGTTGCCGGTTCGGGCCTCAAACGACGCGCCACCAGTGGCCTCAGCAACGAGTTCCAGATCGGCGGGGCGCACGGGCACCGGCACGCGCTGGCCGCTAACCGGGTCTTCGATCACCCCAGCCTCGGTGCCAAAGGCAATCGTGAAGACGGGGATCTCCGCGTCGGCGGCATCTTGAGCCCCCTCCGAGGTGAGCCGGCCGACCGTGGTCTCGCCGTCGCTGAGGAGGACGATTACTCCGGGAGCGATGCCATCATCGGCTGCAGGCACGTCGCCGCGGTCCTCGGTGGACGATGTTAAGAGCTCGGTGGCGGTGGTGAGTGCGTCGCCGATCGCCGTCGACTCGGCGAGAACGAGTCGGTCGAGACCTTGGTCAAGCGCGCTGCGATCGAGCGTCGGAGGAACGGTAACGGTGACTCGCCCGGAGAATGAGACGAGCCCAACTTCGACGCCGTCATCCACTTCTTTGATGAAGTCGCGAGCTGCAACGCGGGCCGACTCAAACCGACTGGGGTCGACGTCGGTGGCCTCCATCGAGAGTGACACATCAAACAAAACCAGGATCCGGCCTTCGCTGTTGGTGCGCTCGGTGGACCGGTCGACGGGCCGCGCGATTGCAATGACCGCTGCAGCGAGGCCGAGCAGCTGAATGGCTGCGATCACATGGCGCCGCCACTTCGGACGTTCAGGAACGATCTTGTCCAGCAGATCGATCTGCGTGAACCGGACAGCCGTGCGACTACGCCAACGCAAGGAGGCGGCGTAGAGCACGCCCAATGCAACGACGATGAGGAGCAACCAGAGTCGTCCGCCTGCGATGAAGTCGTTACTCATCGGCGCAGCACACCGCCCCGCACGGCTTGGGTGCGACGTCGTTGCACGTGTTGCACGATGGAGCCGAGCCAATCGCCGTCAGTAGAAAGCTCGATCACCTCAGCGCCACTCTGGCCGATGGAATCAAGGCGGCCCAATCGTTGCTCGGCAGCAGCGTCGGCAAACTTGCGTTGCACGTTGGCGGTGACTCGAACTTCGCGTGTTCTCCCGGTTGAGGGATCGGTGAGGTGGACCAGGCCGATCGGGGGGATGTCGTACTCACGTTGATCGTGAATCGTCACCGCGAGGAGGTCATGGCGAAGTCCGAGGCGGCCGAGCGGACCAACCCAGGTGTCGCCCGCGAAGTCAGAGATCACGCCGACAAAGCCGCGGCGCTTGCCGACGGCTCCGACACGGTCGAGTGCGCCAGCGAGGTCGGCGGCGCCGCGTCCTTCTGACGATGGCGCCGATGCGATCGTCGAAAGGATGGCGCGTACCTGGTTCTTGCCGGCTCGGGGCGCTACGACGTGGATGTCGGGCCCAGCGACCAAAATGGCGCCGACTCGGTTCTGGTTGCGGGCGGTGAGGAACCCGATGACCGCAGCGGCGGCCAGGGCTGTGGCTGCCTTGTCGTTGGGGACGGTACCGAATCGCATGGTCGCTGAGGTGTCGACGACGATCCAGGCGGTGAGGTCATGATCGGCGATCTGGTTGCGAATGTAGGTCTCGTTCGTTCTGGCCGTCACGTTCCAATCGATGCGCCGAACGTCGTCGCCCG
>JBLIKS010000096.1:0-8937 GCA_047635555.1 Candidatus Azotimanducaceae bacterium | reverse complement strand
TGCAATGCCGGAACAACGAAGCGCCAAATCTGCCAAAGAATGACTGGCAGCGCGGCAATGATGCCGCCGTACATACCGACCCGGATGCGAGTCGAGAGCCCCTCGGTCGGACCCGTGATGAAGAGACCGTCCGCATCGCAGAAGTCTTTACCGCGCAAATCACAGAGATCGCGGTACGGCTGCAGAAGGAACCCGAGCACATGGTCGTAGAACGCAATGATCACGACCATGCCGATCAGCACAGCGAGTGCAGATCGGATAATTCGTGTCCGCAGTTCGGCGAGGTGCTCAGTCAGCGTGAGTGTGTCCTCGACCCCGGGGTCTGTGTCGTCAGTCACGGTGCTCATCGTGCGGTCACGTCAGCACCTGCGGCCACGTCGTCGTCAGCTATCGCAGGCTGGTCGCTCTGGTCGCTCTGGTCGCTCTGGTCGCTCACACTGTCGGCGGCATCGTCTTGCGCGGTGGGGTGAGCTGGTTCGATCGGGCCTCGCGCATTGGCGGCGGCGATCTGGTTGATAATCACCGGTGGCCCATCATCGGGCACATCGGGCACATCGGGCACATCGGGCTCGTCGGGCGTGGTCGTCGCGCTGGGTTGCACTTCATCAACCGACACCGTGCCGTTGTAGGCAGGGTCGGTGGCTTCGAGTGCTGCTTCGGTAATCGGGACATCCGTGATCCCTGCCCGGTCAGCTGACTTAGCTGCTTCGCGCAGGGCACTGTCTTCGCCAGCTTGCTCGGCGATCTTTTTCGGGTCCGCAGCGTCTTGAACCAAACGAGCTGTTTCCTTCATCTCGCGGATCGGTTCGTCAAGAACGGACCTCAGCTCAGACTGGAACCCGTTGCCCATCTTCTTCAACTCGCCGTATGTCTGGGCAAACTTTCGAACTGCATCCGGCAACTTTTCTGGGCCAAGGATCACGAGTGCCAACAGCAGAATGACGATGATCTCGCTGCCCTGGAGGTTGAACACGTTTTTCAGTCTACGTGGCTGGCATCATCTCGTTCAGTGCAACAACGTCTCCCATCTCGCCTCGACCCGCCGATCACCTTCGCCCATCGAGGAGCGCGCGCGCACGCTCGCGAGAACACGCTGCCGGCATTCGAACTGGCACTCAAGCTCGGAGCCTCTGGACTCGAGAGCGATGTCTGGCTGACAGCCGATGGCGTGGCAGTGCTCGATCACGACGGCGTGGTCAAGCGGGGGATCCGCCGCAAGCCAATCAGTACCGTGTTGCGTGGCGACCTTCCCGAGCACATCCCCACACTGGTTGAGCTCCTGGAACACTGTGGAACGGACTACGAACTGTCGCTCGACGTAAAAGATCCCGAGGCCGCGGCAACCATCGTCGACGACGTGCGCTCCATCGACCCGGCAATGCTCCCCCGAACGTGGCTATGCGATCCCGACTTCGAGCGATGTGTTGCAAACCGTTCTGAGTTGCCCGACGTCAAAATCTTAAACTCGACGCGTCTCGGGCGCCTCAAGGAAGGCCCTGAACGTCGAGCCGCATCGTTGGCCCATCACGGCATCGACGGCATCAATATGCATCGCACCGACTGGAACGGCGGTTTGGCCGCCCTGTTCCACCGGTTCAACCTCTATGCCTTCGGCTGGGACCTGCAGTTCGACGACCAATTAGAGACAGCGTTCCGCATGGGTCTCGACGCCGTATTTAGCGACAACGTCGACATCATGATGGACGCGTTCAACAAAGAAATCGGCGGCCCCCTCCCCCAGTAAACCGCCAGGCCCGATCAAATTGTGAATGTGGCGTCAGCCCCGGAGCGACGCAAGTCGCTCGCACGGCGAAGCCGTGCTCACAACCATTGCCAGTGCAATTTCGGCCAGAACACCACGAATGCACGGCCGACGAGGTCATCTTCGTTGATCGCTCCGAGAGCGCGGCTGTCTTGCGATCCGCCACGGTTGTCGCCAAGTACGAACACGAAGTTATTCGGAACGACCTGAGACGGGATATCTCCGCCGCATTGTCCTGGGATCAGATCAACCTCGTCGAGGTACGGCTCTTCGAGCACCTGAGAGGTTGAGCCGCTGGCGGCAGTGATCCGCACGACGCATCCAGTCATTTCAATCGTCTCGCCCGGTAAACCGACCACTCGCTTGATGAGATCACGTTCGGTCGTGTTCGTGAGCTGGTGCAGGACAACCACGTCACCACGATTTGGATCGTGGAGTCGGTATGACAGCTTGTTCACGAAGACGCGGTCGCCGGTGTCAAGCGTTGTTGCCATCGACTGGCCCTCGACGACAAAGTGGGCCAGCACGAAACCACGGACAACGAAGGCCACGAGTAGTGCGACCGTGACGACGACAGCCCAATCAAAGAAGGCTCTCGCGCCTGACGACACTCGCGATGTTGGGTGGCGGGATGAACCAGTGCCATCACCAGCACCAGCACCAGCACCAGCACCAGCACCATGTGACGAGGCAACCGCAGAGAGATTCGGAGAATCCTGCGACCAAGGGTCATCGACCGGCCCGCTACTCGGCCTGCCCAGGGTGGGATGAGGCAATTGCCCGTCGTTCTGGATTGTCACGAGAGCTCAACGGTATCTGCCATCAGCAGCCGATCGGTGGCAGGAAGGCAGCCTCGCTCACCTCGTACCAACCTCGAGCATCAGAGTGTTTCGATCAGCCGGTCGACGCGTTCGTCGTGACTCTTGAAAGGGTCGTTGCACAGCACGCTCCGCTGGGCCTGGTCATTGAGCTTCAAGTGCACCCAATCAACTGTGTAGTCACGATTCTTTTCCTTGGCGCGCTTGACGAACTCGCCACGCAAACGGGCACGGGTCGTCTGCGGCGGGACATCGATAGCAGTGTTGATGTCCTCATCGGTACAAATCCGCTCAACGAGCCCGCGGTCTTGCATCTTGTAGAACGGGCTGCGGCTCCGTGAGACGTCATGGTATTGCAGGTCAAGCAGTTGGACCCGGGCATGGCCAAGCGGCAGTTCGTGCCGTTCCCGAAACTTTTCGATCAGGTTGTGCTTGATCACCCAGTCGACTTCTCGGTCAAGCTTGAGCGGATCGTCTTCGATCGTGGTGACGCAGTGTTCCCACATGTCCAGGGCCTTTTGTTCCAACGGCGGAAAACCTGGTCCGTCGGCGTAGCGCAACGCACGATCGAGATACTCCCGCTGGATGTCGAGCGCGCTGACTTCTCGGCCATTCGCGAGGCGAACGGTCTTTCGGCACGTGATGTCGTGGCTGATCTCTCGAATCGCCCTGATCGGGTTTTCGAGGGTCATGTCACGCAGCACCACGTTGGGATCTTCGAGCATCCGCAGCATGCAGGCCGCTGCGCCGATTTTCACGAAGTTCGTGTACTCGCTCATGTTCGAGTCGCCAACAATGACGTGCAGCCTCCGGTACTTCTCGGCATCGGCGTGGGGCTCGTCGCGCGTGTTGATTATTGGCCGGCTGCGAGTCGTTGCCGACGAGACGCCTTCCCAGATGTGCTCGGCGCGCTGCGCAATAGAGAATTTTGCGCCGCGTGCGGTCTGCAGCACTTTGCCAGCGCCCGTATAGATCTGACGGCTCACGAAGAACGGGATCAACACCTCGGCGTACTTGCTGAGGTCGGCATCACGGCTCGTGCAGTAATTCTCGTGGCAGCCGTAGCTATTACCCGCTGAATCGGTGTTGTTTTTGAATAGGTAGATCGTGCCGCTGATTGACTCTTCGGCCAGCCGTTCCTCGGCCGATTCGACCAACTGCTCAAGGATCCGTTCGCCTGCCTTGTCGTGAACGATGCACTCGTAGATCGAATCGCACTCAGGTGTTGCGTACTCGGGGTGAGATCCCACATCGAGATACAGCCGAGCTCCGTTTTGCAGGAACACGTTCGAACTGCGTCCCCACGAGACCACCCGCCGAAAGAGATACCGGGCGACTTCGTCAGGGCTCAGCCGGCGTTGGCCGCGAAGCGTGCACGTGATTCCGTACTCGTTCTCTAGCCCGTAAATCCGACGTTCCATCAGTTGCTTCCCACCTCGGTCAACCTAATCCAGGTCATCCGGCTGTGGCATGTCGGCTGGCTGGACTTCGTCAGCGTGATGGTTTTGGCTGACATGACGACCATTACCATCACGCTGGCGGACGATCGGGCTCAGGCGAGGAGCTCGGCGAGGGCGGCGGCGTCGATCCGGGAAAAGCAGCGCCGTGCATCGCCACGCGCAAGCTCCGCTACTTCGAGGTCGCTCACATCGATTTCACGATCTGGCCCACTGAGCGCAGCGAGACCGACACGGATCGCAGCGCGCCGATCGAGATCGTCAACAAAGCTCTCGCCGAGCCGACCGCGAATCGCTTCGGCATCGCCACCGATGGCTGCGTAATTGCGTTCGTCGACGACGGTCCCGTCGTAGAGCAGCTGGAACATCTGGTCGCCGGATGCATCGAGGCCAATCTCGGCAACGAGGATTTCGACCTCCATTGGCTTCATCTCGTGGGTGAAGATGTTGCCGAGCATCTGGGCATAACTGTTCGCCAGGCTGCGCGCGTCGACGTCGTCTCGGGAGTACTGGAAGCCCTTGAGATCAGCGGCGCGCACGCCAGCGACACGAAGCTGGTCGAACTCGTTGTACTTGCCGACGCCAGCGAACGCGATGCGATCGTAAATCTCTGAGACCTTGCGGAGCGTTTCGGATGCGTTCTCGGCAACGATAACGATGCCATCGTTGTGCCGGACTGCGACCAGGGCGCGCCCCCGCGAGATGCCCTTGCGCGCATAATCGGCGCGGTCTTTCATCATCTGTTCGGGTGCGACGTAGAACGGCTGACTCATCGGCTACTCACTTCATTCACGATTGCTTCGAATCGAGCGGCAAGGTCGGCATCGTCGACACGTTCCCATCCATCGACATCAATTGCAGCAACGACCGGATAAATCCCGCGGAGGACGTCGGGCCCACCGGTAGCGCTGTCGGCATCGGCTGCTTCCCAAAGCGAACGGCAGGCCAGTTGGATTGCGTCGTCGCGGGAGAGGCCGTCACGGAATCCGACCTTGATCACCGTGCTTGCGTGCAAGCTGCCTGAGCCCGTCGACACGTGGTTGCGTTCTTCGTATCGGCCGCCTGTGGCATCGAAGTCCCAGAGGCGACCCACTTCGCGCCGCACGTCGTAGCCAGCAAAGATTGGCACAACGACCATGCCCTGCATCGCTGCGGGCAAGTTGCTGCGGACCATTGCCGACAGCTGATTCGCCTTACCTTCGAGGCTCAGCGATGAACCTTCGACCTTCTCGTAGTGCTCCAACTGGAGCTGAAACATCTTGACCATTTCCATTGCTGGGCCGGCTGCACCAGCGATTGCCACGGCACTGTGGCGATCGGCTTGCACGACCTTTTCCATCGAGCGATGAGAGATGATGTTGCCAGACGTCGCCCGACGGTCACCCGCCATCACAACGCCACCCTCGTACTTGAGGGCAACACAGGTCGTTGCGTGTGGAATCGCGAAACTGGCGCCAACAACGGACCCACTTGCGGTGATGTCTGGCGACATCCCAATACGACGGAGGAGCTCAGGAAAGCTTGACCCCGGATCGTCGCCCGGAGAAAAGAACGGCATTGACACGGGTTTACTGCCCGCCCTTCTGGACGTACGACTTCACAAAGTCCTCAGCATTGGTTTCGAGGACTTCGTCGATCTCGTCGAGCAGATCGTCGATGTCAGCCTTAATTTTGTCACCGGTCTCGGTGACAGCGTCAGCCGCTGCATCGACATTCTCTTCCGTGTCTTGTGTGGGCTTGGACTTTTGGATTCGTTCGGCCATGAGATGTCTCCCCTGATTGCTGCTGCTCGGTGACCGAGCACTGTGTCTGACTGTATTGAACTTTTGCCTACTGGCCCAGTTGATCGAGAAGTTCGCGCGCTGTGTCACACCCGTCGATCAGCGCGGCGACGTGGTCGGCGGTGCCTTTCAGTGGTTCCATCATGGGCACACGACGCAGGGGGTCGCGCCCGACGTCAAAGACCAGCGAGTCCCAATTGGCTGCGACGATCTCGTCCGGGAACTTGTCGAGGCAGGCACCACGGAAGTACGCCCGGGTCGTCGACGGCGGTGCAGTCATTGCTGCAACGGCTTCGTCCATCGTGACCAGCGTGTCCAACCCGGCACGATCAGCCAGGCACTTGTCGCGTCGCATGTCGTGGTACTGCAGGTCGATCGCCTTGAGGCGCGTTGCGCCCGGCGCAAGGCCGTGCCGATCGGCATATCCCTCAACCAGACGCTTTTTCGCAATCCAGTCGACCCAGTGACCCATTGAATCGGGATCGGTTTCGAGCCCTTGGAGAACGGTTTCCCACTTCGCCATTACGTCGGCGCCGACGGCCTCGCCGACCGACTCGAGGCCGTGGGTCTGCGCGTACTTTTGAGCACGCTCAAACAGGCCCCACTGGACCTCAAGCGCCGTTGCCCGGCTGCCATCGCGGAGCATGATCGTCTGCCGCAACGACGGGTCGTGGCTGACCTGACGAATTGCAGCGACCGGGTTGCCGAGGAGCCAATCATTACCGAGTTCGTCATCTTCAATCATCGACAAGATGATCGACGAGGTACCGACCTTCAGGTAGGTAGCGACCTCGCTCATGTTCGCATCGCCAACGATCACGTGGAGCCGGCGGTACTTCTGCGCGTCGGCATGCGGTTCATCACGGGTGTTGATGATCGGCCGTTTCAGCGTCGTTTCGAGGCCGATCTCTTCTTCAAAGAAGTCAGCCCGTTGGCTGATCTGATAGCCGATGTCGTCGTTCGGACGGCCAGGAAGTTCGCAGCCGACCTTGCCGGCACCGCAGAAAATCTGGCGGGTGACGAAGTGCGGCGTGATCTGGCTCGCCATCCGGCCGAACGGCAAATCACGACTCAGCAGGAAGTTCTCGTGGCAGCCGTAGCTGTTGCCCTTGCCGTCCGAATTGTTCTTATGAATGATCATTTCGGCGCCATCGGCGTTCTGTGAGTCACTCGCGAGCACGGCGTTCGCGTGTGTCATCGATGCCCGAATGATCTCGTCAGCGGCGCGATCCCACACGACGGCTTCACGAGCAGTAGTGACCTCGGGCGACGAGATCTCGGGGTGCGCATGGTCGACGTAGTAGCGCGCGCCGTTGGTGAGCACAGCGTTGACGAACGTGGTCTCGACCTCGGGGGCAATCGACTCCGCCAGAGAGTCACCGCGGGCGTCATTGGATGGTTGTTCGTCTTTGAAGTCCCATCCGATCCGGCCACGCTTGCGAGAGATCGAAGAAATGTACGCGTTGATCAGCAACGACGACGCTGACACAGGGTTGCTGTCGCCGCCACGAACAATGATTCCGTATTCAGTCTCGATGCCGAGCACCTTCGGGAGGGCCATGTTCCCAAGCTACCCGAGGGTGGTGAATTGCTCTGGTCTGATCGACCAGAACAACGTCACAATACTTCGAAGGTCAGGCCAGCGTGTTCGACAAGCGCATCGATGTACGGCGCTCCAAGCGCCGTCGCCGGGGTCCAGAATCCGCCCGCAACATCGGAGTCAAGGAGCGCCAAAGCAGCCTCACCGAGCATCTTGGACGTGGAGCCATATCCAGGATCACGGTCGCCGGTCACCTTCGTGATGATCGTGTCGCCAGATGCTGTGGTGCCATGGAACCTGATGTCGAAGAAACCGGCTCGCTGAGCCTCCGGCGACGGTCCTTCGCCAGGCTCCGGGAGGAATTTGCCCAGTACTTTGCGCATCGGTCCGAGAGACGCTGCGCCCATGAATCCGCCCATGCCACCGCTGAAGCCGAGCGCTTTGACCCGGCCAGCCATGCCGTCACCCATCATCATTGCTTCGCCGTACGTGAAGTCGTCGCCCCATGCATGGCCGAGCAGCGAGTGCGTGCGAAAGACGACTCGTGTATTTGTGCCGGCCATAACGAAGGGCGCCAACCAGGAGTCGAGGCCATCGTCGCGGACAGGCATGGTGACGTTCGGCTGGTCCTTACCCTCGCGATCGCCCTTCGCTCCAAGTGCGTACGGATTGCCAAGGACCTTGCGCAGGCTCGGGTTTGCCGACACCTCTTCCATCATGTTCATCATCGAGGCAACGGTGCCGCCACTTGCGCCACCCTTCATCGCCTTGACGCCCATGCTGATAGTTATGCACGGCGCACCGAACTGTTCGATCGCGGCCTGCTGTGTGTACCAGACGCCGAGGTCGCTTGGCACCGAGTCAAATCCGCAAGCGTGGACGATCCGGGCGCCCGTCTCGACGGCGCGCTCGTGATAGCGGTCGATCATGCGCTGCATCCATTGCGGCTCACCCGTGAGGTCGCAGTAGTCAATGCCTGCTTCGGCGACCGCAGCGACCAGCTTCGATCCGTAGAGGGCATAGGGCCCAACGGTCGAAATGACGAGCTTCGTCGACGCGCAGAGCGCGGCAATCGCGTCGGCATCATCAGCATCAGCAACGATCCGGGGCACGTCGGCGCCGGTCGATTCGGCGACAGCCTCGAGTTTCTGCGCATTCCGGCCGGCGATGGCCCACCTCACAGTCTCCCCGTCAGAACCGTGCCGGTCGACGAGATACTTGCAGAGGATCTGGCCAACGAAGCTCGTTGCTCCAAAGACCACAATGTCGTGCTTGGGTTTCGCTGCCATGCAACGACAGTACCCAAATCGCGCAACACCGACCTCTTGTTCTCATGAACCGTCGGTACTGACTCGCCCGTATTTCTGATCCGCCCTAGAGGTATTGGCCGGTTTGCGCTCGCTCGATGGCCCGACCACCGGTCGGGTCGTCAGGCGTGTCTTTGGCGACGAGGGTGCGGATAAAGACGATCCGCTCGCCCTTCTTGCCGGAAATCTTCGCCCAGTCGTCGGGGTTCGTTGTGTTCGGCAGGTCTTGGTGTTCCTTGTACTCCTGCTTGATGGAGTCGAGCAGATCCTGC
>JBLIKS010000095.1:0-8956 GCA_047635555.1 Candidatus Azotimanducaceae bacterium | reverse complement strand
CAAGACGCGCATCAGGCGATCACGCCTTCGAAGTCGAGCTTGGCCTGAGCCCCGCCGACAGCAATCGGGTACTCGCCGGTGAAGCACGCGTTGCAGTAGCCGTCGTCGTCGCCTGCGTCGCGGCCAGCTACGGCGTTCATCATCCCGTCGAGCGATAGAAACGCGAGGCTGTCGGCGCCGATATGCGCTTGCATCTCAGCGACGTCGAGGCGAGAAGCGATCAGATCGTTGTCGTGGCCCATGTCGACGCCGAAGTGGCAGGCATGGGTGATTGGCGGGCAGGTGATCCGGACGTGGACTTCGGAAGCTCCTGCATCGCGCACGAGCTTGACGAGCGGTCCGGCGGTCGTGCCGCGCACCAGCGAGTCGTCGATCATGATGACGCGTTTGCCCTTGAGATTTTCGCTCAGCGCGTTGAACTTGAGCGCGACACCGCGCTCACGGATGTCTTGGGTGGGCTCGATGAAGGTACGGCCGATGTAGCGGTTCTTGATCAGTCCGTCGTTGAACGGCAGGCCGCTCTCCCGGGCGAAACCAATAGCAGCAGGAATCGAGGAATCCGGAACCGGAATGACGACGTCAGCATCGACCATCGATTCTTTCGCAAGTTCAATGCCGAGACGCTGGCGGGTGTGGTGCACGCTGCGGCCGTCCCATACCGAATCGGGACGGCTGAAGTAGACGAACTCGAAGGTGCACCGCGCGGCCTTGGTCTGCGGCGCCAACACTTGAGTGCGCTCGATCTCGCTGCCGCGCAACGTAACCATTTCACCGGGCTTGACTTCGTCGACGTCGACGCAACCGAGGGTCGACAGGGCGCAGGTTTCGCTGGCCACGGCGTAGCCGCCGTGCGGGAGACGACCGACCGACAGCGGGCGGAAGCCCCACGGGTCGCGGACGGCAATGACCTGGTCAGCAGCCAAGATGACGAGGGAAAAGGCGCCCTTCCATGCGGGGAGTGTTCGCTCGATCCGCTCTTGCCAGGTCTGGCCGCCGGCAGCGGCGAGCATCAGGGTGAACACTTCGGTATCACTGGTTGCCGTGAGACCGAACCCCTTGTGTAGAAGTTCGTCGCGCAGCGCTGCAGCATTGACGAGGTTGCCGTTGTGCGCGACCGAAAGTGGGCCGTGCATCGTTTCGACGAGAAATGGCTGGATGTTCCGACCGGAGTTGGAGCCGGTGGTGGAGTACCGAGTGTGGCCAATGGCGTGATAGCCGGTCAATGGCGCCAGCGTGTCGGGTGTGAAGACATTGGCGACGAGGCCGGCCTCTTTATGCAGCCGCGTGCGCTTGCCGTCGCTCACTGCGATGCCGGCGGCCTCTTGCCCGCGATGCTGCAGCGCGAAGAGCCCGAAGAATGCCAGCTGAGCAACACCTTCGCCATGGGGGGTCGACAGCCCGAGCACGCCGCATTCATCTTTGGGCTTGTCGTCAATGAGCGCACCGCGCCGAGGGTGAGGTTGGGGTGTACCAATCGTGACAGGGACGTCGTGTAGGCTCATGGAATCTCCAGGGTTGCAACCGCATCTTTGATGCGTTGATCGGCGGGGTAGGTGCCCCGCTCGAAGGTGAGGCCGGTCAGGCGCTCGTAGGTTTCGATGTAGCGGGCAGAGGTTTGCTCCCAAACTTCTGCAGGAAGCTCGGGGACGTCGCCTTCGCCGGTGTATCCGACGTCGGCCAACGCACGTCGCACGACCTCTTTGTCGAGGCTCTGTGGCTCGTTGCCAGCAGTGACGAGGGCGTCGTAGGTATCGGCAATCCAATAGCGCGACGAGTCGGGCGTGTGGACTTCGTCGATCAACATGAGTTCACCGTTGCTGTCAAGGCCGAACTCGTACTTGGTGTCGGCCAGGATCAAGCCAGCGGCAGCGGCTTGCTCGCGGCCGCGATCGAACACTGCCAATGCCACAGCTTGGACCTGAGCCCACAGTTCGCTTTCGACATGGCCTTCGTTGACGACCGCAGCGCAGGACAACGGAACGTCGTGGCTGCCCATTTCGCCCTTTGTTGTCGGAGTCACGATGGGCTCCGGAAGCTGTGTGTTCTTCAGCAGGCCGTCGGGGAAATCGTGGCCGTAAATAGTGCGAGCGCCGGCCGCGTACTGAGTCCACAGTGCCGTGTCGGTGACACCTGTGATGTGGCCACGCACGACTACTTCAACGGTGAGTGGCGTGGCAGCGCGCGCAATCAGGACGTTCGGGTCGGGGAGCGAAACCACATGGTTGGCAACGATGTCGGCAGTCTGTTCGAACCACCACCCTGCCAGTTGATTGAGTACCTGGCCCTTGAAGGGCACCAGAGCAATGATCCGGTCGAACGCCGACAGACGGTCGGTGGTGACGAACAGTCGGCGGTCGTTGCCGAAAGCGTATGAGACGCGCACTTTTCCGTCGCGCCGATCGTCGAGGGGAAGGTCGATGGTGTCGAGCGGCGTCAGCGTCATCGCGGCGTCAGAGTCCTTTGGCGTGTCGTACGCCGTTCTCGAACAGTCGCAAACCAAGATGATTTGGTCCGCCACCGCCACGGGTGTGGCGCGGGTGCTGGCGAGCCACGATGTGATTCTCCGGGTGCGGCATCAGCCCGAGTACGACACCTGATGGATCACACACACCGGCGATGTCTCCAACCGAGCCGTTGGGATTGGTGCTGCGATACCGCAGGGCCACCTGGCCGGCAGCGGTGAGTGACTCGGGGTCAGGATGAACGTATCGCCCTTCGCCGTGGGCGATTGGACAGTGAATTGGGTCTTCGATGCCCTTCGTCCACACACAGGAACTCTTCTCGATGGTGTCGAGTACGACCCAGCGGCAATCGAAATTGCCTTGGGCGTTGTGTCCGAGTGCACCCGGCAGCAGCCGCGTTCGAGTGAGGACCTGGAACCCGTTGCAGATGCCAATGAGTGGCCGACCCGCATCGACGAAGCCGCGCAATTCCTCGCCGAGGCCGACCATGAGGTCGAGTGCGAGCATGCGGCCGGCACCGAGCGAATCGGCATGACTGAAGCCGCCTGCGACCACGGCAAGCCGGTAGTCGCCGAGCAGTCGCGGCCGTTCGACGAGTTCGCTGGCCAGGACGATTTTGGCATTGGCTCCGGCCATCTCGAGGGCTTGGCGCACATCTTGGTCGCGGTTGGTGCCGGGACCCGCAATGATGAGGGCTGGAACCTGGCTCATGACTCGACTCCCGTCGCATACGCGTCTCGATTGAACGCGTTGGCGAGATCAGACACGAGGATCGGTTCGACGCCGGGCAACGACAACATGCCTGACTCGCTGACCTCGCCGATGCGCAGACATTGGTCGTCCATGACACGCATAAACGCCGCAGCGCTGCGTGGCTCGATCTCGACGATCAGTCGGCCCATGGACTCGCTGAACAAGGAAGTTACGTGGTCATCGTGGGGCAGTGTGTCGATGCTCGCACCAAGTCGGCCGGCAAGGCACATCTCGGCCAGCGCCACGGCGAGACCGCCCTCGCTCAGGTCGTGGCACGAGATCACGAGACCGGCCTGCATGGCTGCATGGAGGTGGCGATAGTGCGTTGGCGCATCAGGATCGGGTGCTGGCGCCACGCCAGGCTTCGGGGGTTCACCGAGCACCTTGTCGAGGTGCGAACCTGCGAATTCAGAACTCGTGTGGCCGATCAACATCAGCAAGTTCCCGGGCTCGACCAGATCGGGGGTGATGCAGCGGTCGGCGTCTGGCACGTGAGCCACAGCGGTGATCACCAGTGTGGGTGGCACTGCGTGGCGTTCGCCGTCGGTGCCGATGTACTCGTTGTTCAACGAATCTTTGCCCGACACGAACGGGGCGTTGTACATATAGGCAGCGGCGCAACAACCTTCGACCGCTGCAGCCAATTCGCCCAGCGTGCTTTCGCGCCTCGGATCTCCCCACGAGAAGTTGTCAAGAAGTGCGATCTTGTCGGGGTCGGCCCCAACGGCGACCACGTTGCGGATGGCTTCGTCGACGACGGCGTAGGCCATTGCCTCGGGGTCGTGTTGTCCAAACCACGGGTTGACGCCGATGCCGATGGCGATGCCGTGTTTGGCGAGCGGTTCAGCGAGCACCACGCCGTCGGCTGGGCCGTCGCTTGCTGCGCCAATGAGCGGACGAACCACGGTGGAGCCAAGGATCTCATGGTCGTACCGGTGGATAGTTGTGGCCTTCGACGCAATGTTCGGGTGCGACAGCAGCGCCAACAGTGCAGCTGCGGGGTCCTCGACCTCGCGCGTCGTGAGGTCGGTGCGGTTTGGATCGGGGAGCACCGCATTCATCCGGCGTTGCGGGCGTCCGTCGTGCAAGAACGTCGTGTCGAGTTGGCACACCGGCGTGCCTGCTGAGCGCACCGTCAGGATGTTGTCTCCGGTGAACTCGCCGATGTCGGCGACGCCGACGCCGACGCGCTTGCAGCGGTTGACGATCGCGCTGACGTTGCGCTTGGGGACGGAGATGACCATCCGCTCCTGCGCTTCTGAGAGCCACACCTCCCACGGCTCGAGACCGGGGTACTTGCGGGGCACCAGATCGAGTTCGACGTCGGCCCCGATGCCCTCGGCCATTTCGCCGACTGCCGACGACAGGCCGCCGGCGCCACAGTCGGTAATCGAGGAGTAGAGATCTTCGGCACCAATCAGCACGTCGATCAACAACTTCTCGATGATCGGGTCGCCGATTTGGACACTCGCACCAGCGACTTCGCCGGTGGTGGCGTCCATTGTTGCCGACGAGAATGTTGCGCCACGGATGCCGTCACGGCCGGTTGCCCCGCCCAGGACCAGCACACGGTCGCCCGGGTTTGGGCCATCGTGTAGCGGACGTGATGGCGACGTGCCGATGCACCCGGCGAACACGAGCGGATTGGTGGTGTAGGCGCGATCGTAGAGAATTGCACCGGCAACGGTCGGGAGGCCGATCTTGTTGCCGTAGTCGGCAACGCCGTCGATCACGCCTTCACGAACACGACGTGGGTGCAGAGACCCTTCAGGAAGGTCAGCGAGGGGTAGATCGGCTGGACCGAAGCACAAGATGTCGGTGATCGCGATTGGCTTGTGAGCGATACCGAGCACGTCACGGATCACGCCACCGACCCCGGTGTTCGCCCCGCCGAACGGTTCGACCGCAGATGGATGGTTGTGGGTCTCGGCCTTGAGCGCAATCGTCGTGCCCTTGGCGAACTCGACGATGCCGGCGTTGCCGACGAACGCCGACTTCACGAACTCTGCGTCGATGGTCTCAGTGCAGGTCCGGAGCTGCTGCATCAGCGGCACGAGTTCCTGCTCGCCACCCTCGGGGCCACCCGTTGCGTCAATAACTGCTCGGAATGTCTTGTGGGCACAGTGCTCGCTCCACGTCTGGCCGAGCGTCTCCAACTCGACGTCGGTGGGATCACGGTCGAGTGACTCGAAGTGGTCGCGGATAGCTACCATCTCTTCGGGGTCGAGGTACAGCGCACGGCTGGTGTTGATCGCTGCGAGCCGTCCTTCGTCCGCACCGCGCATCGGGATGATCGTCGCTGCGACACTTTCGGTTTCGCCAGCGCCCGGGTGCGTTGGCTCGATGGCGCCCCATGCCCACCGTTCGATGATCGGATTCGCAACGAGCCGCGAAATGACCTCGTCGGCCAGTTCGTCGGACACGTCGTCGCTGAAGCGGATTCGGCGCCCAGTTGCTGCGGCTTTGATGTCGATACCGAGTCGCTCACACGCATGGCGGACGGCATCAGCGCCGCTGTCGGTCACGCCGGGTTGGAGCGTGATTTCCACGGCATGGCTGGTGGGGAGGTCCCAATTGCCACGCTGCAGCAGTGGGTCGACGAGCACGCTGTGGAGGCGATCGAGGTCAGCGGACTCGAGGTCACCGTCGATGAACACGATGTCGGCAATGAACACCTCATGAAGGTCGCCGAGTCCGAGGTCAGCAGCGCCGCGCTCGATGGCTGCGGCGCGTGGATCGGCATCAATTGGACGGAGGGTCAGACGATGCCGGGGGGCCACGTCGGCGACTGTAGGGAAGGCCCATCGGGAGCCGGGAATTTTGTACTTTTAGTCCGCGAAGCGAGGGTGCCGACGCGACAGCCGGACTGCCGGTCTCTTTCTCATTTGTGTCGCTTGTCTCTCTGATCTATGCGGAGCCGTCTTTGCTGCTGCGATGATGGAGCAATGGCGGATCAGAGCAGCACATCTCCAGCCCGACCAGCCACACGACCAGCCACACGACCAGCCACACGGCTCGTTCTGGTCCGCCACGGCGAGTCGCAAGTGACCGTTGACCGCGTGATTGGTGGGTTTCGAACGTGCAGTGGCCTGTCTGAGCTGGGCCGGGAACAGTCTGAGCGTCTACGCGACCGCCTCAGCAGTACGGGTGAGCTCGCTGGCGGCGTGCTGATCGCCAGTAACTTTGCCCGGGCGCTGGAGACTGCACGGATCTTCGGCCCGGCAATGGGAACCGCCGAACCAATCGAGATCGCCGGCTTCGGCGAGCACGACCCGGGACCTGACCTCGACGGTGCGACGTTCGCCGCGTACGTCGAAGAGTTCGGGTCACCGAACTTCGGTGGCGACCCGCACTTTGACGTCTTCCCGGGTGGCGAGACCGTCGCAGCGTTCCACTTGCGCGTCGGGTCGGCCCTTTCGCAGGTACTCGACGAGCAGGCCGGAAAGCTGATCGTGGTGTCATGCCACGGTGGTGTCGTCGACGCGATTTTCCGGCAACTCCTGCGCACGGCACCGACCGGCATCTTTGACCTCTGGACGACGAACACATCGATCACCGAATTTGTGCTTTCGTCGGATTCCGCAGCTCGGGATCAGCGCTGGAGGCTCGTGCGCTACAACGACGCAGCCCACCTCGCCGGGCTTCTTCGCGCGACGAACGAGTCGAAGGACCACGAGGCGACAACCAGCACAACAACCAGCACAACAACTGGCACTGATGCCGACGATCAGGTCTGACTGACATGCAGCGGTGGGTCGTGATCGGAGCTGGCTCGGCTGGCTGCGTACTCGGTGCGCGCCTGTCGCAAAACCCGCGCAGCCACGTCACGGTGCTTGACGACGGCCCATCCCTGCAGCCCGGCGAGGTGCCTGCGGCGATCGACGGGCCGAACTTCCTCGCGGCACTCGACGAGCCGGGCCGGACGCACGACGCCCTGGTGGCGACTCGGACCAGCAGGGAAGCACCATCGGCGTACCAGCGTGGCCGCGGTGTCGGAGGGTCGAGCGCAGTGAATGCGATGGTCGCCAAGACGATCGACCCCGCACTGTGTGCAAGGTGGGGTTGGGCCGATGCCGACGTCGCTGCCAGCCGGATACAGATTCCCAGCGAGTTGGCCGCCCCACATGAACTCGGCCCGGCCGATCGGGCACTCCTTGCGGCTTGCCCTGCGGCACGGCCGGCCCAGCTCACTCGACGCAACGGTCGCCGGTGCACTGCGGCCGAGGCGTACCTCTGGCCGGTTGCGGACCGGGCCAATCTCGATGTTCGGCCCGACTCCTGTGTTGACCGGGTGCTCTTGGACGGCAACCGAGCTGTCGGCGTGCGCCTCACCGATGGCACGGACATCCCCGCTGATCGTGTTGTCGTTGCCGCCGGCGCGATTCACAGCCCGGCGATTCTGCTCAGGTCCGGTGTCGAAGTGCGAGGCCTCGGCAGCAACCTGCAAGACCACCCGTCCGTTGCCTTCACGCTCCAATATCGAGCCGGTTTCGCTGCCGAGAACACCGGACTCTGCCTGGGTTCGCTGCTCGAGCAGCAGATCGGCGACGACACCATCCAGTTGCTCCCCATGAACCACCTTGGTTCTGGGGCGCCGGGTTACGGGTTACTCATGGTCGCTCTGATGACACCCACCGGTGCGAGCGGCACGGTCGCAATCGATACCGCCGGTGATCCGGTGATCAACTTCAACCTCCTGGATGGGCAACGCGACCTCGACGCACTGGTGGCCGGTGTGCGGCTGGCACTGGATGTCGTTCGACGTCAAGCGTTCACGGAGATCGTTGCTGAGGTGTATATCGATGCGGTCGGTACGACCGTCGAGGCGCTGACCGATGATGCATCGATCGCTGCGTGGGTACGTGGCAACGTCGCCGACTACGTTCATGCCACCGGCACGTGCGGAATGGGTCGTGTTGTCGACGAGCACGGTGCGGTGGCTGGTTACCGCGACCTCTACGTGTGCGACGCGTCGGTGTTTCCGTCGATCCCTGACGTCAACACCCATATGCCAACCACGTTGCTCGCCGAGCTGCTGTGCCTGCGTGGGATGATGGCTCGATGACCTACAGCCAAGGCCTGCACGAACTCGGTGAAAACTGCTTCGCGTACCTCCAACCCGATGGTGGCTGGGGATGGAGCAACGCCGGGCTGATTGTCGGTGAGGGCCAATCGCTCCTCGTCGACACGCTCTTCGACACGAAACTGACGGCAGCAATGCTCGACACGATGTCGACACACACCGCTGCGGCACCGATTGGTTCACTTGTCAACACTCATGCCAATGGAGACCACTGCTACGGCAACAGCGAGGTGCGCGCTCGTTGGTCGGGCGTCGACATTGTGGCGACCGAAGCAACGGCACGCGAAATGCCCGAAGTGCCACCATCGATGCTGGCGGCGCTGAACAAAGCGCCCGGCGATGTCGGCGAACTCTTTCGCAATTTCTTCGGTGCATTCGACTTCGACGACATCGAACTCGAACTGCCGAGCACCACGTTCACTGGTCGGCACACAGTCGAGGTTGGTGGCCGGTCGGTCGAGCTGATCGAAGTTGGCCCGGCCCACACCAGTGGCGATGCGATCGTCCACGTTCCCGACGCAGCGACCGTCTATACGGGCGACATCCTCTTTATTGGCGGTACGCCGATTGTCTGGGCCGGCCCGTTAAGCAACTGGGTCGCGGCATGCGATCTGATGCTCGGCATGGACATCACCACGGTCGTCCCCGGGCACGGCCC
>JBLIKS010000094.1:0-8996 GCA_047635555.1 Candidatus Azotimanducaceae bacterium | reverse complement strand
GACGACTGACGCTCTGCACAAAATCGCCGGTGATTGACCAGTTGGCGGGCGTGTTTGGGTGGGTTCAGCCAGGTTTCAGACGTCGCCGGTCATGCCGAAGGCGTGAGGTACATGCGCACCTGATGCGCGCCTACCTCACGCTTTTGCCGAAAGTCACGCGGTGGAGCAGGCCTGAGCGGCGATATCGTGCCCCTCGCCTCTGGGGACGTAGCTCAGTTGGCAGAGCACCTGCTTTGCAAGCAGGGGGTCGTGGGTTCGATTCCCATCGTCTCCACCATGTGATGTCGCGCGACATCCCGGACACCCGAACCCGCGTTATGGGTTCGGGTGTTTTGGTTCTCGGGGACGTATTAACTGGACCACCAAACGGGGCCCTCTCAGATACAGCAGCGGGTCAGCAACTTCGGACGTGGCACCACTATTTCTCCAGGGCGGCGGCGCGGTTGGAGGTCACCTCAAACCCTGGACAGGAAGCACTAGTCGTGCTCCATATCAGCGAGCAGGCGGACGACATCGACGCGATCGCCGCTGGCGAAGTAGAACCAGCCGCACGGGAAGTTCAGGATGCGGCGAACACGCAGCCCATCAATTCCGCACACCTCGCCGAGGCGCGGCGATCCGGCGCCGGGCATCTGTCCGATCGCATCCAGCGCCGCCATCGCTGCATCGAAGAATCGTTCGCCGAGGTCGGATCCGCCCTCAACGCGGTAGTAGAGCGCTCGATCGATGAGATCGACTTCGGCTTGCGGGCGGAGATTCGGGCGCGTCACGCGTCAGCGCCGAGTGCCCGCTCGCGCAGCTCGGCAATCACGTCGTCGGTTGCTTCGCGACCTTCACCCGATGCAAGCCCGCCAGCAATGAGATCGCGGAGGCGTTGAGCTGCCTGTTCGCGCTGGTCACGGCGAATCAGCTCGCGCAGATACTCACTCGTGTTGCCGTAGCTCCCGTCGCTGACACGCGCGTCGATGTAGTCACGCATGTTCTGAGGGAGTGCAAAGCTCATCGTGTTACGGCTCATGAATTCATTCTGCTCGCGCTATCAACCGTTGTCAACACCGCTCAGATCGGCGGAGCTGCCCTCCGCTGCCGGACCCTGAGCGGGTGAATTGCGTCGCTGGGCGAACGTTCTCGCGCGCATTGGACGAACACCGTCACGCCACGGCTTGAGAATGAGTTTCCAGGTCGAATCACATTCCTCGGTTCAATGGTGCAGTTCAGTGAATGTCCCAGGTGGGCTCGGGATTCTCCCACTGTGATGCTGGAACGGTTGAAAGAATGTTGCGGGACGAGGCCTCGAGCAGCGCTCGCAGCCGGGCGGTTTCGGTGCGGGTGAACCGCGATGCAGTTCTGAACACGACCACGGCCGCGCATCGACCTGCATTATCGAAGGGCATAGCAAGCGCCCACGGTTGAACACCCATCGACGGCAACCGCTTCACCCATTCGCGATCGTGAACCGCAACGCCTTGTGCGAGCGCACGACCTGCAGCGCTGTCGGGGGATGCGACTCGTGAGTCGACCACGCAGGAAAGGTCGGCTCGGACGAGTTCACCCGCACACCACGCAATCAAGTCGTCGGTCACCGTGTGGGCCGTGGCGATCTGGGTGATGTATCGCATGCTGCGTGTGACGGGGTCTTCGAGTTCGTGGACCGAGAGCGGTCGGATCTCGATCACTTGACATCCGGTTTTCGCGACGACGTGCGCGATCGTCGGCACGTCGATCGCAATAGTTGCGTGTACGAAGAGATCGTCGATGCGAACGTCGCCGTCGACGTTATGGCAGTCGATCTCGATGATGTTTACAGCGAGTTCGCCGAGTGCGACGAGCACTCGACCGATGTGGCCGGGGTGGTCAGCGACCTCGACTCGGAGGCGGTACAGGTCCATGCGGTTGGTTCTCTGTTCGTTGCGTTCGATCACACCACCAACGATGGGGTCGCGACGTTAACGATGGGTTGCCGATTCGTTACGTCTGAATGCACATCTCGACACGAGTGTGTGGATGCGTGGAATCGCTCAGGCAACTCGTTCGAGATCTCCCCGCAGAAGTCCATGCGAGCCTGCAACGACGGGCCGAAGCAGCAGGACAGTCCCTCCAGCAGTACCTCACCAACGAGCTCTCACGCGTCGCACAATCGCCGACGCTCGCCGATGTGATGGAGCGAATCGCACAACGCTCGGGTGGTCGAGTCGGCTTCGCAACCGCCGTCGACGATCTCGCCGATGAACGTTTCCGCGACGCGGTCGACGATCTGCTCGCGCTGCCGATCGCTCGGTTCCCAACGGGGGCTTTGATGTCAAGAGCGTTCGAACTCCGAGCGAACGTGACCGCGTCTGTCGCTTGCTACGTCGCTCTCGCCGAGGCCCTGGAGTGCACGCTGGTGACATCTGACCAACGACTGGCGAACGCTCCAACCATCAACTGCCTGACCGAAATCCTCCGGCAGTAGAGAGTCCCGACCTCACTGACATCAACCGTCGGGCCGCCGTCATTCTCGGGCGTCTTGCGACCTGCCGACAGCACCCAGACTGCGCTCGCCTGCGCTGCTGTTCAACACGTCATCGGCTGTGCTCATTCGAATGTGAGCCTGGCTCAGATCCGTTCGAAGTAGCGGCGGCGTTCCCAGTCGGTGACTGTGCTGTCGTAGGCGTCGCATTCGGACCGGTAGAAATGGCTGTAGTGCTCAACGACCTCGTCACCGAGGAGGCGGCGCGCCGACTCGCTTGCCGCGAACACAGTCACTGCCTCGCGCAGCGATGTCGGAATTCGCTGCACATCGGCTGACGTGTAGGCGTCACCGTTGAACTCCGGCGCAGGTTCGATCTGGTTCGCGATCCCATCGAGGCCACTCGCCAAGGCTGCGGCGAAGGCGAGGTACGGGTTGACGTCGGCACCAGGAATACGGCATTCGATCCGCAGGCCGGGGCCGGATCCGACGATGCGGAAGCCGGTCGTGCGATTGTCATCCGACCATGCCAACCCGGTTGGTGCCCACGACTGATCCTGATAACGCTTGTAGCTGTTAATGGTTGGCGCGTAGAACACCATGAAGTCACGCAGGTGCTGCATCCATCCGCCGAGAAACCAGCGGAACGCATCGGTGCGCCCGGTCCCATCGGAGAAAAGGTTCGTCGCCCCCTCACCCTCACCGGACCAGAGACTCAGATGGATGTGGCAGCTACTCCCGGATTGGTCATGATGCGGCTTGGCCATGAAGGTGACCGACACGCCCTGTTGGTCGGCGAGTTCCTTCATTGCTTGTTTCATTACGACGTGCCGGTCGGCCATCGTGAGGATCGGTGCATAACGAATATTCAATTCGTGCTGTCCGATCGCGGCTTCACCCTTCGAATTTTCGACAGGGACCTCGGAGTCTCGGAGCACGCGTCGCGCCGCTCCGACGTAATCCTCGACCCGCGCTCCCTGGAGCAGGTGATAGTCCTCGACGTACCAGCCTGCGGCCACGAGGCCGGTATATCCCTTGTCGTGGGCGGCGCGATACGTGTCGCGATAGAGAAAGAACTCCAATTCGCTTGCCGCCATGGGCGCGTAACCAGCGTGGTGTGCGAGCTCGAGCTGGCGGCGCAGGATTGAACGAGGCGCCACGCCGACCCGATGGTGATCGATATTGCGTTCGACATCGCACAGTACGAACGCCGTCTGCGGAGCCCATGCGGCGAGTCGCAACGTGTCGAGGTCGGGCACAAGGTGGAAGTCGCCGAACCCCGATGACCAGTTCGAAAATGCGTATCCCGATACGGGCTCCATTTCCATGTCGACGGTCATCAGGTAGTTGCAGGCGTGCGTTCCGTCGTCGATGGATTCGAGGAAGAACGCAGCATCGAACCGTTTCCCCAGGGTTCGCCCGTAGTGATCAGTGAAGCCCACGACCACGGTGTCGATCGTGCCGCTGTCAACGGCCTTGCGCAGTTCCTCTGGTGTCACCCTTGGGTCCTCATTTCTGTCGGTGATCTATCACTGGGGCAAACCGTTCATTCACGCAGTAACCGCTGGATGGTGGCACGCAACCCAGTGACCGGGTTCGTGTTCGACGAGTTCAGGTTCGGTGCTGGCGCAGACGTCCGTCGCGTGCGGGCAGCGTGTCCGGAATCGACAACCTGACGGCGGGTCGAGTGGCGAGGGCAACTCGCCGCTGATCAGCTCGCTTGCTGGCGGCAGGTTGAGATTGTTGCCGGGGATGGAAGCAAGCAGCGCCCGGCTATACGGGTGCGTCGGGTGGCTGAACAAGTCGGCAGTTTCGGCGATCTCGCAGACTTTGCCGAGATACATCACCAGCACCCGGTCGGAAATGTTCTTCACAACAGCGAGGTCGTGGCTGATGAACAGCATGGTCAGCCCGAACTGCCGTTTCAGTCTTTCGAGCAGGTTGAGGATTTGTGCTTGCACCGACACGTCGAGCGCCGACACCGGCTCGTCGAGAATCAATACATCAGGCTCCATCACCAAAGCGCGGGCGATATTGATTCGCTGGCACTGGCCACCGGAGAACTCATGAGGTCTACGGTCGGCAACACCCTCGTCACCGAGCCCGACTGACTCCATCACTTCGGCGACCCATGCGTCGACATCGCCATCGCGGGTTTGGCCCCAGATGTCGATGCCCTCGCGAACGATGTCGCGGACACGCCGACTCGGATTGAGCGACGACACGGGATCTTGGAAGATCATTTGCATCGCTTTGCGCGCCTGGCGCAACTGCTCGCCCTGCTTGGCGGCAAGGTCGACACCGTTCAGTCGAATACTGCCGCTGGTCACCAATTCGAGCTGCATGATGGCCCGACCGGTGGTGGTCTTACCGCAGCCCGACTCGCCGACGATCCCCAGGGTTTCGCCCTTGTCGAGATCGAAGCTCACGCCAGAAACAGCATGCACGATCTGCTTCTTGCGCGCGGGAAACTCGACGACGAGCTCGGTCACGCTGAGCACGACATCGTCACGGAGATGTGCTGTGCCGGTACCGGCCATCAGGCGTTCCCTTCGGCATCGTCGCCAGCGGGGAAGTGGCAGCGGAACCAGTGCTCGCTGGCTTCGTCGGCCGACGGGGGTGTGGTGTTGCAGATGTCTTGAGCGGCCGGGCAGCGCGCTGCAAACCGGCAACCACGTGGCGGTGAGATGAGCGAAGGAGGAGTGCCCTCGATCGTGGTGAGCTCGCAGTGGCTTGGGAGGTCGAGGTTGGGCATCGACTGGATCAGCGCAACGGTGTAACGGTGTCGAGGGTTGTTGAAGATCTGCTGAGTCGGCCCTGACTCGATGACCTCGCCGCCGTACACAATCGCAACACGATCGGTGAATCCCCTGACGACCGCCAAGTCGTGGGTGACGAGCACCATGGCCATTTTCCGCTCGCGCTGAAGGTCAGACAGCAAGCGCAGAATCTGGTCTTGCACGGTGACATCGAGTGCAGTGGTCGGCTCATCAGCAAGCAGGAGTGCCGGCTCGTTTGCCAACGCAATCGCGATGGTCACGCGTTGGCGCATGCCGCCAGACAGCTGGTGCGGGTACTCGCGAAGGCGCCGTTCAGGCGCCGGGATCCCGACCTGCTGCATCAGTTCGAGAGCCCGAGCTCGCGCCTCGGACTTGGACATGGCGGTGTGCACAAGCATCGGCTCGGTGATTTGGTGCTCAATCAGGCGGACCGGGTTGAGTGCAGTGAGCGGATTCTGCGAGACCATGCCGATCTGGGTCCCGAGGGTCCGCTTGATGTCGGCTGGTGCTGCTCGCAACATGTCGACGCCGGCGACTTCAACGGTGCCGGTCCGGGTGACGTCGGCCAGAGCGAACGCACCGACAATCGACCGGAGGATCATTGTTTTGCCCGACCCAGACTCGCCCACGACACCGAGCGCTTCGCCTGCCTTCAAGGACAGTGAGACCCCGTCAACGGCATGCACATCACCGTTCGGTGTGTGGAGCGCGGTGAACAGGTCGTCGATGTAGAGCACCTCATTGCCGCCCCTGGTGTCGGCCATGGGACCAACGCGCAGGCGACGCTGCGTCGCGACTTCACGTGGCGAGTAGAGCGCTCGCATCGAGTCGCCGACGAGGTTGAAGGCCAGGATCGTGAGGAACATCACGGTGGCGGGCAAGAGCGCGACGTGGGCATGCTTGTCAATGTCACCGGCGCCGTCGGCGATCAACTTGCCCCAGGTGATCTGGTCAAGTGACAGGCCAATGAAGGCGAGCCCACCCTCGGCAACGATGACTAACGCGAAGCCAATGAACGCAAACGACAGCACGGGAAGTGCGATGTTGGGGGCGAGCTCGCGCAGGATTATTCGTCGTTTGGTTGCCCCCATTGCCTCGGCAGCGTCGACGAAGTCGCGTTCTGACAGCGCGAACGACGCACCCCGCACAATGCGTGCGTAGCCGGGAATACTCGTCAGCGAGAACAGGACGATGAACACGAACATCGAGTTGCCGAAGGTGGCCCGTACCGAGATGAGGAGGACCAAACCGGGGAACGCCAACGCGATGTCGATCAGGATGGTGGTGACCGTGTCGACCTTGCCGCGGAGGTACCCCGACGTGACACCGACCGCGCTCCCAAGGATCCCACCGATGATGGTGACGGTGAGGCCGAGGATCAGCGCGGGTCGCGCACCCTGGACGGCCCGGGCAAACATGTCGCGGCCTTGGCCGTCGCCGCCGAAAAACGCGTTCCAACCGGGGCTCTCGAACTTGGCGACTTCGCGTGTCCGAATGCCGAGTTCATCTGGGTCGCGGATCGGCAGGATGTCGCGGAATAAGGCGAGGAATACGAGCGTGAAGATCCAGCCTGCCGACAGCCAGAAAGTGAGGCCGAGACGACGTTTTTGGCCGGGGTTGCCGTGTTCGATGGCGGCAACTGCTTCAGTCTCGGTCTTGAGCCCGGTGGGCCCCGGTTCAACGAGTGGCATGGCGAATCCGTGGATCGAGAATCGAATACAACACGTCGACGAGGAAGTTCATCATCACGTAGGCGACGGTCAGGATGGCGACCACCGCAGCCACGACGTTGAAATCTTCGAGTATCACCGACTGGATGACGAGTCGGCCCATTCCGTTAATTGCGAACAGCACCTCGATGATGAACGCGCCACCGATGAGGCCTGCGATGTTGAGCCCGACGGCGGTCGTGAAGTTGAGCGACGACGGCCGCAGCACGTGGCGCCACATGATCCGCCGCTCACTCAAGCCGCGTGCCTGGGCGAGCATCACGTAGTCCTCTTGCAGAGTTTCGATCAGGTCGCTGCGAAGCAGGCGGAGATAGACAGCCACCAGGTTCAGCGCCAACGTGAGCGACGGCAGAAACATCTGCCGGAGGTTGTCGAGCGGGTCATCGTTGAGCCCGGGCAAGTTGTCAACGATGGTTGGAAACCAGCCGAGCTTTACGCCAAAGATGAACGACATGTAGATCCCCAGCACGAACGCCGGCAAGGCAAGGAGGCCGAATGCGGTGGACGACGATGCCTTGTCGATGAAGCTGCCAGGACGGCGCGCCGACGCGAGCGCCAGGGGTACCGCTATCCCGATCGCCATGATTTCGGCGAGCACCATCAGCTCCAACGTCTTGGGCAGCGACTCCCGGATGAGGTCCCAACTGCTGAATCCGCGCGTCACGATGGAATCACCGAAGTCGAACCTCACCGCGTTGCCAAGCCAGCGCAGGTACCGCTCAAGGAGCGACCCGTTCAACCCGAGTTCGGCGCGGATGCCTTCGATCACCTCGGGCGTGGCGTTCAACCCGGCAAACCGTTCAGCCGGGTCACCCGGTGCCTGGTCGAGCAAAAAGAACGTCACGAAGGTGACGACGAAGAAGACGAAGACCAGCCGCCCGAGGCGCTGGACGAAGATCAGCATGTTGGGGCCCGCTGGTTCAGGTCACTGCTCGATCCACACGCCCGACCAAGCGAAGAAGCTGCCATTGGTCATCGGCAAGGACGCCGAACCGTCGGGCAAGGTGCCTGGGGTGCCAATGCCGTGCAGTTGAGGCAGCGTGACAGCGGCCTCGACACCATTGAGGTGATCGACCCAGATCATTGGAACTTCGTCGCCGAGCGCCTGCAGGAACTGTGCGTACCCCGCCTTGCGAGTGGCTTCGTCGACGTTCTGGCGGCCGGCGTCGAGGCCGGCGTCGATGTCGGCGCTGACCAGGTTGGACCAGTTGAGGAAGCCGCCGCTCGAATGGAAGAACACGTAGTCGCCGTCGGGATCGGGAGAGCCGAACTGGAACCACGAGAACGCCTGAAAGTCGTCTAAAATTGCGGTCAGCGCTGACTGGCCCTGGCCGATTTCCTTGATTTTGCCGTCGATACCGACGTCGGTGAGGAAGGACATCATCACTTCGGCGACTTCGATTACTGATGCGTTTGGCTCGATCGACAGCTCGAATTCGATTGGGCCGACCTCAGCTTCGTACTCGTCGACGAGCGCTTGCGCTGCTGCTGGGTCGAACTGCGGATAGTTGTTCTCGGTGTACCAGCGGTCAGATGGGTTCAATGGCCCGTTCGCTGGCGCGGTCAGGCCCTCGCGGAACGTGTCGATGATGAACTGCTTATCGATTGCGTGAGCCATTGCCTGGCGGACCCGGAGGTCGTCGAATGGTGCAGCCGTGGTGTTGAGCAGCCAGAGGTACTCGTTGGCGCCTGCGGTTCCGATCCATACGTCGGTGGCGTCGTCGGCGAGGAAGTCGACAATGTCTTCGGACTCAGGGCCGATGTAGCCCTGCACGTCGCCCGCCTCGTAAGCCTGACGCTTGACTGTTGCGTCGACGAGGAACTTGAAGTTCACGGCGTCGAGATAGGGCAAGCCCTCGTCGGCACGCCAGTAGTTCGGGTTGCGCACGACGCGTGCGCCGTCGCCGGGTGTCCAGCTTTCGAGCATGAATGGGCCGGTACCGGTGAACGTCTCGTTCGTGCCGATCGTCGCCGGTGACACCATCCAGCCGGGCTGACCAACGAGGACGTGCGGGAACGCGGCCCACGGAACATTCA
>JBLIKS010000093.1:0-9024 GCA_047635555.1 Candidatus Azotimanducaceae bacterium | reverse complement strand
CACCATCCAGCCGGGCTGACCAACGAGGACGTGCGGGAACGCGGCCCACGGAACATTCATGTCGATCTGCACGGAGAGTTCGTCGATTGCGCTGATCGAGTCGACCGCGCCGAGGGCGAACCCAACGATCGGGCTGTCTCTAAACGCCTGCAGGTTGGCGCGGACTGCCTCGCCGTCGACAGGTTCGCCGTCGTGGAACAGCAGGCCGGGACGCATGGTGATGATCCACGATGTGAAGTCGTCGTTCGCGATGATGCTCTCGGCGAGGTTCGGCTGCCAGTCGGCGTTGATGTCGAGTCCGGCGAGCGAGTCGTTGAGTGCGGTGATCACGCGGATTGACCCGGGCGCAACTGCGCCGGTCGTGTCAAACCCGGTGCCGTCGTTGGTGAGCCCGAAGGTGATCTCACCACCTGCGACTGGTTTGAGTGATGCCAGGTCGACGTTGCCCTCGCCCTCGCTGGTCAGCTGATCTTCGTCTTCAAGTGGCGCCGGTTCATCGGGCTCGGTCGCCGCCGGTTCGGTGTCTGGCGTGTCGGAGCTGCCGGGCTCAGCATCGGCTGCGGTGGCTGGAGCCTCCGTCGAAGTAGGTACGTCAGCCGAGTCGCTGCCGCTGCATGCAGCAGCGATCAGTGCCCCAGACACCAAGATCGCCAGTGCGCGGCGTCGTGTACTTACCAACATCGTTCCCCCCAGGAAGTCGTCTTATACGTGTACCAAAACCGTATCAGAGCGACACGTGTCGAACGTGTCGAACGTCACGTCGTCCATGATCGACGCGCCCATCCCGAAGAGCAGAGTTGATCGACCGTCGCGGTGCGCGGCCTACGCTGCGGGGGTGATCAACGACGATTTGCGTGTGGTGATGATTGTCATCGACGCTTTGCCACATCGACACGTCAGTGCTGCGCTGACGCCGAATATTTGGCGGCAAGCCTCCGAAGGTGGACGTGCGCGCGATGGTGGGCTGTCGCTGCCAATGTCGGTCACCTACGCCAATCACGCGGCGTTCATGACGGGCGCTGACCCCAGCGAGACGGGCGTGTACGGCAACTACACCTGGATCGATGGCGAGGGGTGGGTGCCGTCGCCGAAAGCTGGACCACGTGCCCCGACGCTGTTCGATCGCGTCGCCGCGGCCGGCGGGCGATCGGTCATGGTCGTCGGTGATCACAAGTTAATCGCTCAAATGGGCGGTGGTCGTGCCGACGAGGTGTGGCCTCCAGGTGGATGGATACCGGACGGCACCGCCCGCTGCGAGTTCGGCTATCCGGCTGACGCGGCGGTGGTTGCAGCCGTGCAAGGCGCCGATCTCAATGCCGACTTGGTCGTGCTGCATCTCAATCAACCCGACACCACATCGCACCTCTATGGGCCGGACTCGCCGCAGGCAATTGCGCAATATGGTGCGACGGACGGCGCGTACGGCGAACTCATTGATGCGCTCGCCGACGGGTGGGACCACACCGTCGTCATCACCCTGTCCGACCACGACCAGGAGACCATTGCCGACCAGACATCGGTCGCGCTCGCCGAGGCCCTGTCTGGGTTCGCCGATCTGCACGTGGCGACCGACGGAACAGGCGCGTTGATCCACGGCGATGTCGGTCCGGACGCCCTTGCCGCGATCGAGGCCGTTGCCGGAATCGAGTCAGCCGAGCGGTTGAGCGCTGACGTCTGGATGGCATGGACCGAACCGGGGCGGATGTTCGATGCGGCGCCGATTCCACTCGGCGGACAACACGGCAGTCCCCGTTGCCGGACGCAACTCGCAATCGTGTCCGGCGGTGCACCCGAAGCCGAGCCGTTGATGCAATGGATCGAGACTGCTCAACCGTCGGCGCTCGAGTGGGCGCCGCTGATTGTCGGGCTGCTTGGTTTGGAAGAAACGTGATGACAAACATCACGACTGACGTGGCCAAATTTCGCGAACAGGGTTGGCTCGTGATGCGCAGGGCGATCGAACCGGACGAAGTTGCCGCGATCGACGCTGGGGTGTGTGATGTGGCGGGGTGGGCTGACGCCGATGGCCCGGGCCTGCACCACTTCGAACAGACTGATGCTGGGCCCGTTCTCGCCAGGAGTGAGGATTTCATCGAGCACCACGATGTGCTCCGCGCGTTTATCTGCGACGGCCTTATCAGCAGAGTGCTCAGCGAGTTGTTCGGCGAATCAGCGCTGCTGTTCAAAGAGAAAATCAACTACAAGCATCCTGGCGGCGGCGGCTTCGCGCCACATCAAGACGCACCGGCCTACCGATTTGTCGACCACCACATCTCCTGTATGGTCCCGCTCGATCCGGCGATGGAACAGAACGGATGTCTTTACGTGGCGCCTACGCCAGACGCCGGTACGACACGATCGCCGGGGCGCCGCAGCATGATGGCGACCGACGCGCGGGGCCGTATCGACGAGGCGCTTGCGGCGGGGCTCGACTGGCGCCCGGTGCTGCTTGATCCGGGCGACCTGCTGTTTTTTGATTCGTACACCCCGCACTACAGCGATACAAACCGCAGCGAGCGGCCGCGCCGCGCCGCCTATCTGACGTATAACGCTGCATCACGCGGCGACTTTCGCGACCGCTACTACGCCGACAAGCGAGCAGACTTCGCGGCGGCCGGGGACGACTTTGAGGGTGAGCGCGTCCGCATCAGCATCATCGACGACTTCCTTGGGCGCCCGGTACAGCAATGACCATGCTGCCGCTCTCCGACCTCTCTGGCCTCTCCGGCATCTCTGACCTCTCGGCGCTGTACGCCAGCGCCGCGGCATCGCGGTTGTACGACGAGGCGATCACCGAGTTGCAGCACGCATTGCAGTGTGCCGAGTTGGCTATGGCTGCTGGCGAATCGGATGCGTTGGTGGCAGCTGCCCTGCTGCACGATGTGGGGCACCTGCTGCTCGACGATCAGGTCGGGCTCGACGAGGTCCTGGTCGACGATTACGAGCACGAGAAAGCCGGTGCCCGGTATCTCGCAGCGTGGTTCGGGCCGGAGGTCACGGGGCCGGTCGCGCTGCATGTGGCTGCGAAGCGTTACCTGTGTGCCGTCGAGCCGTCGTACTTCGCGACCTTGTCATCGTCGTCGGTGCGGTCCCTCGCCGTACAGGGTGGCGCAATGACCGCCGATGAAGTCGACGTCTTCGATCGCCACCCCGGGAGTCGTGGTGCGGTGCTCGTGCGGCGCTGGGACGACATGGCCAAAGTTTCCGGCCGGGTGGTCCCGGGATTCGATCACTATGTCGACATGCTGCGCTCGGTCGCGATTCGCTGAAAGACCCGCTCCGGTCACACTGTGCCTGGCACAGTGTGACCGCTAGGCCGACTCGTACTCGGCGATGTATTCACCGAGCTTGGCGACCGCCGGGAATGCGTTGTCACTGAGCTTGCGGAGGATCGCGATCTTGGCTTCGTCGTCTTTCGGAACTGCAGCAATGGTCTGGCTGAATCCATCGAGGCGGTTTGCCAACAACCATGCTTTGATCTCGGGGTCCTGACCCCAGTTGAACTGGTTGACCATGAACGCCGACGTCAACTTCAGGTAGTCGAAGTCAGCGTTCGGGAGGGGAACAACCTGGCACAAGTGATTCTTTTCCTCGACGGTCTCGCGGGTCGCATCGATGTGTGCGACAAACGCGGCGCTAAAAGCTGGCTGGTAGCTGCGCACGGTTTGCGGGGTGATGAGGCCATCTTCAAAGATCGGCTTCGGCTCAAGGTTGGAAATGGCCGATGCCGAGCAGTCAATGAATAGATGCTCAGCAGTCGTCGGTACCGTGCCGCCGTCGAGCACAATCTCGTCGGTACTGATGGTCTGCACGCGGCCCATGCGCACGATGTTTTTGACGCGTTGCAACTCAGCGAGCTCGAGTTCACTGATGGTCGCGGCGTGGAACATCGTTGGGCGGAAGGCGGTGTCGAGCCGCAGGAAATAGCCGCACGCTTCAAGCCGATCGAACATGTCGGCGACGGATGTTGAGCTGGCGATTGCTTCGAACTGGTTGGCCTGGGCGCCGATCGTGTTCTCGAAGAACTCGAGACCTGGTTGAGCGTTCTTGCGGTTCAAGAGCCATGCATCGCGTGACACGATCCACGTGATCTGATCGGGATCGACGCCGACATCGATCAGCCACAGGACAGCATCGATTCCTGTCTTGCCGCCACCGACGACGACGTAGCCAGCGCGAGCGTGCTCAAGTTTCGGGAGGTCGTTGAGTGGCATGAACTGCACGCCTGCGCCAACTTCGAAGTTCGGTGTGTGCGTGGAGGGCACCGTCGTGTTGAGGTAGGTGCAGTCGACCGTCATGTGCGGTGTGACGTGGAACTGCTCGCCGGAAAGCTTGTGTTCAAAATTGCCATCGCCGCGGTAGTCGCACATGGGGAAGTAGCGCACCCGGCCTGTCGGCAGCAGCGTGTGGCGCATCACGTCGTCATAGTAGGCACTGACCTCGGCGCCGCTGGCCAAGTCGCTGAGGCCCCGGTTGAGGCCAACTTCGTCGATGCGACCTTTGCTCAGCTCACGCGAACTCACCCCGTAGAACTGCGACGGCTGGTGCAGCGTGACAAACGGATACGCACTGTTCCAGTGGCCACCGGGCTTGGCGAATCGGTCGACGATGACGACGTTCTTGTCGGTCTCGCTGATGATCACGTCGGCGAACGCCATGCCGACGGCCCCGCTCCCGACGATCAGATAGTCAGTCGCAAGTTCTGTCGCCATGTTGGTGCCCCGTTCGAGATCGATCCGTCATCCTGCCACAGCCGCGGGCCACCACATTGGGCCACCACATTGGGCCACAACATTGGGCCACAACATTGGGCCACTGGCGCGGGCTACATTCGCCGTGGTGAGGTTCCCACTACATGCCAATACATGACGAACAGAGCACGGATCTTGCTGAAACTGCGCGGCTCCGTGCGATGAAATTACTGGACGACCAATGAGGCAGTTGTCATGAGGGAGCGCGCCGAACACGCCGAGCCGGCCGCCGTGCGCGATGTCGAAGTCGGCAAGGTCACAGTGGTGTGCCACGGATGGCGTGGCGGTTCGCTCTATGTCGACGTCGAGCCGGTGACCGAAAAAACGGGTTGGACCGAGTTCCGGATCGTCGGCGTGCAGCCGCGGATGTGGTGGATTACCGGACACCCCGACGTGACGACCGACGTGCATGGCGACTGCGTCGTCGTGCGGCTACCGATTGCCAGCGCGGCCCTCGAGTTGACGCCTGCCAGCTACTGACTCAGAGGCGGCTGGCGAGGAATGCACGGGTGCGGGCCCGGCCCTCGGGGTCCGACGCGAACTCTGATGCCGCGAGCTGGGTAACACCGGCGGCGGCGAGTTCGTCGAGCCGCGCCGCGCAAGTCGCCTCGTCGCCAATGATGGCGAGGTCTTCGGGGCCGCCGAGGCCTTCGCGGTCGAGCATTGCACGGTACGACGGGAGCTGGCCGTAGATCAGGAACGTCTTGGCGGCATTGGCGCGCGCGGCGTCGACGTCGTCGGTCACCCAAATTGGCATGCCAGCAACGACCTGTGGCGTCTCGCGCCCGGCGTTTGATGCTGCTTCGCTGATCGTGGGCACGGTGAGTTCGCTGAGCGTCTTCGCGCCGGTCATCCACGTGATGGTGCCGCCGCAACGCTCACCCGCGAGCTTCAACATCTGTGGGCCGAGTGCGGCAAGCAGCACCGGAGATTCGGGGGCGTTGATTGCCAGCTGCCCGCGGGCGGTGAGGGTCTCGCCGGCGAAGCTGACGCCTTCGCCGCGTACGAGTGGCATCAGCGCTTCGAGGTATTCGCGGGCGTGGCGGAGCGGCTTGTCGAACGAGTGGCCCCACATGCCTTCGACCACCGGCTTGTGGGAGAGGCCGATGCCGAGGGTGAAACGGCCGCCAGTGATCATGCTGGTGGTTTGGGCCTGCTCGGCCATGACCATTGGGTGGCGAGGGTAGGTCGGGACCACCGATGTGCCGAAGCGAATGTTCGGAACCGTTTGTGCAGCGGCACCGATGATGTTCATCGCCTCAGCCTGTTGCACGATTTGTGGGAGCCAGTAGGTGTCGAACCCTGCTTCGGCCGACGCTGCTGCGTCCGCCACGATCGAGCTGAATCCGCCGCTACTCGCAACGCCTGAGAAAATACCAATGTCCATCGTGCCAGCATGGCCGCGCCGCGCTGCTAGAAGTGCATCGATGCGCGACCGTGTCGACGTACTCGCCCTGCCGGCTGCACAGGTCGCACCATTTCCCGTTGAAACCGATTTCCCGATGGAGATCGATGGCGTCGCGATGGCCGACTACCTCGAATGGATGACGACCTGCTGCGCCATCACGCCGACCGGTTGCCCAGCGCTGTCTTTGCCAGCAGGGTTCACCTCCGCAGGCCTCCCGGTTGGGCTGCAACTGGTGGCGCGAGTCGGCAACGATCGCGCGCTTCTCGAAGTCGCGGCAGCTCTCGAAGCTGCGAACCCGCAGTACCAACGTGTCCCAGTGTTGCTGATGGCGTAGCTTCCGGGAATGCCTGTACAACTTGCCAAGTCCGCTGTCGATCTCGGCATTGTGATCGAACAGAGCGAACGTTCGCTCGCGTTCTATGTCGGCCTCCTTGGCCTCGAGCACGTTGGCGACATGCCGATGCCCATCGGTGGCGGTGGGACGATGCACCGTTTGCAGTGCGGCGACACGGTCATCAAGTTGGTCAACCTCACCGCGACTCCGCCGCCCTCGCTGCCCGGCGGCATCGCCGGTGGCCTCGGATTTCGATACCTCACCCTGATCGTCTCGAACCTCGACGAGATTCTCGCCGAGTGTGCTGCCGCCGACGTCAACGTGGTCGTGCCGGCTTCAGAGATCCGGCCGGGCATCCGCATCGGCATGGTCGAGGATCCGGACGGCAACTGGGTGGAGTTCGTCGAGGCCACCTGATCCCAGACAACGGGCTCGCACCGACGACCGAAATTACAGCCACATGTAGGTGGTCGTGGCGCTCGCGGCGCGCTTGCCATTCGGCAGGACGAGGTCGATCTGCCCAAACACGAGCGACCGGCCCGGCTTGGTTGCCCACGCCTCGAACGTGACCGTGCCGACGTCTTGGGGAACGCCACGTTCGAAGTTGGTGGCGAGCGACACCGTCGTGAAGCTGGCATCGGCGTCGGGGCGTAGCGACATCATCACGAACACCATGCCGGTGTCCATACATCCCAGGATCGCCTGCCCCGACAGCACACCGCCGCCATGTGTGAGGCGCTCGATGACATCAAGTTCGAAGCGCACACGGCCCGGTTCGGCAGCGACGATGCGGAGCCCGAAGTCGGCCATCAACCCTGACCCGCCTGTTGCGAATGCCTGAGTGATCGATGCACTCAGTGCCGGGTCGTGGTCGATCGAGGTCTCATGCAGTTTGCTCACCGATCCGAGCGTAGGGGAGGACGGTCGCTACGTTCTCCTCGTGCAACTCAACACGATTCGACGCGGACCAACAGAGGGCGGCGGCGTGCCCATTGTCTTCATCCACGGGCTCGGAACTTCTGCCCATAGTTGGGATGCCTGCGCCGAAGCGCTCGCTGACCGACACCTGACAATCGCGATCGACCTGCCCGGCCACGGCGACTCACCATGTCCCGATGACGACCTCGAAGCGTTCACCCGTGATGCCGCCTTGGCCGACATCGACGAGGTTCTGGCCAGTGTGGACGGCCCGGTGATCCTTGTCGGCCACTCGCTTGGCGGCTACCTGGCGCTCGCGCATGCAGCGACGCGCCCGAACGTCGCGCGTGGCGTGGTGGCAATCAACACCGGCCCCGGCTTCCGTGACCCGGACAAGCGTGAGGGCTGGAATGCCCGCTCACGTCGCAACGCCCACCGATTCGGTGTTCCAGAGCGTGTCACCGACCTGAACCTGCAGCACGACTCGGTCGTGATGGATCGGCTTGGCGACATCATGACGCCGACCATCGTGCTCGCGGGCGGCGATGACCGCCCCGAGTATCAAGGCTCCGGTCAGTACCTCGAACGCAAGATGCCTGACGCGCGCCTGGTTGTGCTCGAAGGTGGTGGACACTCGATGCACGAAGACACCCACGCCAGCGAAGTTGCCGACATCATCGCCGCCTTCGCCGCAGCCCTTCCCTGAGCATTTTCCCTCGGGTCAGAAGCGGACGTTCAGAGTAGTGAATTGATGTCGCTGATCACGCGGCCGATCCCAGCATGCGCCGCGGGCGACAGGCCGCCGAACGCGAGGAACGAGTGTGACAGCGAGTCTTCGCAGCGATCGATGACGTTGACGCCGGCTTCGCGCAGGGCCGCGGCGTATGCGTTGCCTTGATCACGGAGCGGGTCGAAACCAGCGGTGACAATGACAGCCGGTGCAACGTCGCCGAGGCGTTCGTGAAGCGCCGGGCTCAGCGCAGGGTCGGACCGATCGAACCCGTCGGGTAGCGCCTGAGAGAAGAACCACTCCAACGTGTCGATCGACAGTGGGAACGAGTCAGCGCATGAGACGATCGAGCCGTCGGTCGCTGTTGCATCGGTGAGCGGGTAGATCATGGCCTGCACGGCAGGCTGCGGTTGCCCGGCATCACGGAGGCGCTGGCAGAGCGTCGCGGCCATTTGGCCACCTGCCGAGTCGCCGCAAATCACGAGCCCGCTGGGGTCGATGCCGAGCCCTTCGGTGTTCGAGGTCAGCCATGCCCAGGCGGCATCGGCATCTTGGTGTTGGGCCGGCAGTTGGTGCTCGGGTGCGAGCCGATAGTCGAGGCTGACCACGACGGCACCGAGCTCGGCAGCGAGGCGTGTACAGAAGGTGTCGCAGCTGTCGAGGTCGCCAATCACCCAACCGCCCTGATGCATGAACAGCACACCTGGGAGGAGGCCGGCGGCGTCGCTCGGGTGATACAGCCGAACACCGAGGTCGCCGTCGGGCCCTGGAATGGTGCGGTCGCGCACGGCCACGCCCGATGCACGTGCGCCGTTTGTCGCAGCGAATGCGTCGTGCGCGGCTACTCGGCCGACTTGCGGGGTCAGGGTCGACATCGCCCGCC
>JBLIKS010000092.1:0-9055 GCA_047635555.1 Candidatus Azotimanducaceae bacterium | reverse complement strand
GTCGAGATGAGCACAGCCTTGAGCGCGACAGGGACGCCATCCTCGTAATCGAACGTGACCTGAGTCTTGCCGTCAGGGCACAGGTACGGAATCTGACCGCTCTTGCGGACCTCGGCCAGGCGCTCTGCAAGGCGATGCGCCGTGTTGATCGGCAGCGGCATCAGGACGTCGGTCTCGTTGCAGGCGTATCCGAACATCATGCCCTGGTCGCCTGCCCCTTGCAGGTTGAGCGCGTCTTCGCCAGCAGAACCGCCACGAAATTCTTCGCTCGCGTTGACACCTTGGGCAATGTCTGGGCTCTGCTCGTCGAGGGTCACCATGACTCCACAGGTGTGGCCGTCGAAGCCCTTCTGAGCGTCGTCGTAGCCAATGCCATTGATCGTGTCGCGTGCGATGCGTTGGATGTCAACGTATGCATTGGTGGTGATCTCGCCAGCAACAATGCAGAGGCCGGTGGTGACCATGGTTTCACACGCAACGCGTGCGTGTGGATCCTCGGTAAGGATCGCATCGAGCACTGCGTCGGAGATTTGGTCGGCGATTTTGTCGGGATGACCCTCGGTGACTGATTCGGAGGTGAAGGTGTAGTTAGCCATGTTGTCGGTCCGCTGTGTCCTGTCAGAAATGTAGGTAAAGATTGGGATCGTGGATGATGTCAGCGAGCATCGCGCAGAGCGACGATGGTGTCGATCACCGCCCGAGCGACATCTTGCTTGGAAGCAAGGTCGATCTCGACAGGCTCCGCGTCAGGCCGAAGGAGCGTAACCGCATTCGTGTCATGAGCGAAACCAACCCCGGGTGCACTGACATCATTGGCAACAATCAGATCGAGTCGCTTCGTGTCGAGCTTCGACTTGGCGTTGACGAGAAGGTCATCCGTCTCAGCAGCGAAACCGACCAGCACCTGACCGGCACGCTTCTTCGCACCAAGACTGGCAAGGATGTCGGGAGTCGGTTCCAGAACGATCTCGGGGGTGCCGTCGCGTTTCTTGAGCTTGCCATTGGCAGCCTGGGCCGGGCGGAAGTCAGCAACCGCCGCTGCCATCACCACCACATCGTGTGTCGCCGCGGCTTGTTCCATGGCCGCTTGCATCTGTGCAGCGGTCTCGACGGAAACGATGTTGCAACCCCACGGCGCCGGCAAAGTAACGGTGGTGACCAGTGTGACCAAAGCACCCCGGGCTGCAGCTTCGGCAGCAACGGCGTACCCCTGTTTGCCAGAGCTGCGATTAGCGATGACCCTGACCGCATCAATTGGTTCACGGGTGCCGCCAGCCGAGACCACGACGCTGATGCCAGCCAGATCGGCTGGGCCAAGCACACGTTCGGCGACCGCCACGATCGATTCGGGCGAAGCCAGTCGGCCGGCACCTTCGTCACCACCGGCGAGGCGCCCGGATTCGGGTTCGACAATGTGCACGCCACGTGCACGAAGCACCGCGATGTTCTCGACGACGCTGGGGTGCTCCCACATTTCGGTGTGCATGGCAGGACAGATCATGACCGGGGCACGCGTGGCGATCAGCGTGTTCTGCAGTAGATCGTGGCTGTAGCCCATCCGATACGCAGCAATCGACTTGGCAGTTGCCGGAGCAACGATGATCAGATCGGCCCCTTGGCCGACAGACGTGTGCGGGATCGGCGTTGCCGCGTTGTGCCACAGCTCGGTCTGGACCGGCTCGGAGGCAAGAGCGCTCAGAGTGGTCGTGCCGACGAAGTGCTGTGCGGCATCGGTCATGATCGGCACAACGTGGGCGCCTGCATCAACGAGACGCCGCGCCACTTCGATGGCCTTGTAGGCAGCAATGCCGCCCGTGACTCCGAGGACAATGCGCTTGCCAGCGAGGGGCGACGCACTCATCGAGACGATGGAGCGGTGCTCAGCCCTCGGCGTCGACTGCTGCGTCAGCAGCGGCCTGCGCTTCGGCGTCGGGGTCTTCTTCGACCACAACTTCTTCGGCCGGCTCAGGAGCTTCGGTCCAGACGATCTTGTCGGCCGCGATCTCTTCGAACGCCATCGAGAGCGGCTTGTGAGCCGTCGACGACACCTGCGGCGGGATCATGTGGCCGAGGCCGTCACCCAACTGGTTGAAGTACGAGTTGATGTTTCGCGCCCGGCGCGCCGCAAGCGTGACGAGGGTGAACTTTGAATCGACCTTGCCGAGGAGAGTCTCGATAGGAGGATCAATCATCGTGTCGTGATCAAGCGCCATAAGAATCTCCATGCTACCGGACATCGCACCCCAGGCGACGCAGCGAACGTCGACGGAGTTGCCGGCCCGATGACTCAGCGGGCGGCGTCGATGATCGCCAGCAACTCGACGATCGTGTCTTCGAGGTCGTCATTGACCACAACATGATCGGCCAATGCTCGCCCGATCGGCTCTTCCTGTTCGGCCTTCTTGAGGCGCGCAAGAACTTTGTGATCGACATCGCCGCGGCCGCGGAGCCGTCGCTCTTGCTCTTCGCGGCTCGGAGGCAGAACGAAGATGAGCATCACGTCCGGGTGGAGCTGTTTGACCTGTTGGGCGCCGTCGACCTCAATTTCAAGGACGATGTCGCGACCGTTGACATCGGGCGCCGACGCATCAGGGACAGGCGTTCCGTAGTAGTTACCGAGGAACTCGGTCCATTCGAGGAAACCGCCAGCCTCGATGTGCGCCTCGAACTGAGCAGGCGTGACGAATACGTAGGCATCGTCAGCCTCACCCTGACGTTGTTCCCGGGTGGTCCAGGAACGGCTCAGCCACAGCCCGGCGTCGCGCTTCACCGCTGCATCGACAATCGTGCCCTTGCCCACCCCACCTGGGCCGCTGATGACCACGATCATGCGGAATGCAACTGCACGAATTGCCTCAACCGAGTTTGCTGAGCAGGGACGCGCGCTGTTGCGCTCCGAGCCCTTGCACCCGACGGTTGTCGGCGATGCCGATCTCTTCCATCAGCCGGCGGGCTTTGACTTTGCCAACACCAGGGAGCGACTCCAGCATCGAGACGACCTTGAGTTTGCCGACGTTTACATCGTCGGAATCGAGTGCTTCGACGAGCGACATCGACCCCATTTTCAGGCGGGCTTTTATTTCAGCTCGGGCGGCGCGGGCTTCGCCCGCTTTGACGAGAGCCGCAGCCCGCTGCTCTGGTGTCAATTGTGGAGGTGTGGCCATTTACTCAGACTAACGCGGTCAGATCGGCGATACAGCCGATCTGGCGTTCTCTGGCCCATTCCACCAGCTCACGCTGGATGTTTACAGCGGCCCGAGGATCAGCGAACGTTGCAGTTCCGACCTGAACGGCACTTGCGCCTGCAAGAAACATTTCGACAGCGTCCCAGCCAGAAGCCACTCCTCCGACGCCGATAATCGCCAGATCGGGAAGTGCGGCGTGTACGTCGTGGACGGCGCGAACGGCGACGGGGTGCATCGCCCGGCCCGAGTAACCACCGCCGCCGGCTCCCAGCGTCATGGCCAGCGTCTTCGGGTCGTAGGCCAATCCGAGCAGTGTGTTCACACACGTGACCGCCTCGGCACCGGCTTCATGGACGGCTCGTGCGACGTCGATGATCCGGTCGGTATTCGCACTGAGCTTGGCCCACCGCGGACGGCCACACGCCGCTGTCGCTGCGATCACGTTCCTCGACAGTTCGATATCGTGCGCGAAGATCGCCCCGCGCCCTTCGAGGTTCGGGCACGACAGATTCACTTCGACGGCGACCACCTCGGGCGGGGCGTCGGCAAGCATCTCGGCAGCCAACTGGTAATCCTCAAGCGACCGTCCCCAGATGCTGCAGATCACGGTGGCGCCCGTGTCGATCAACCGCGGGAGCACCCTGTCGAGCCAATATTCGATGCCCGGGCCTTGGAGCCCGACAGCGTTCAACATGCCCTGCGGGGTCGGGTGGACGCGTGGCGCCGGATTGCCGGCCCACTCGTACGGCGCAAGCGACTTGGTGACGATCGCCCCGAGAGCTGATAAGTCGACGAACGGCGCCATCTCGGTGCCGTAGCCAGCGGTGCCGGAGGCCATCATTACCGGCGCGTTGAGGGTCAGCGACCCGATCTGAACGCTGGTGTCGATGTTCACTTGGCCGTCACCCAACCGTGGTTCCGGCGGCGTGATACTCCTGCAGGGATTTGACGTCGAGCAGGACTCCGTGCCGCTCAGACAAGCCCTGCGCAGCCGCGATGGCAGCATCGACGGTGGTGACACAGGCAACGTGATGCAGGCTCGCCGCCTTGCGGATGTGTGCGCCGTCTGCACGGCCAATGCGGCCGCGCGGCGTGTTCACCACGAAGTGGATCTCGCCGTTGGCAATCAGGTCGACGGCCGTGACGCCTGCGCCGTCTTGCACCTTGGCCAGCACTCGTTCGACAGCGACCCCGAATCGGGCGAGGTATTGCGCTGTTCCCTCGGTCGCGACGACACCGAAGCCCAATGCTTGCATGCGCTGCGCAACGACGAGACCAGCCGGCTTGTCGTGGTCGGCGAGCGACAGAAACACCGTGCCCTCTTCAGGGAGCACCGTGCCAGCGGAGAGTTCGGCCTTATAGAAGGCCTTACCGAACGTGTCGGCAATACCCATTACTTCGCCGGTCGAACGCATTTCCGGGCCAAGTGCCGGGTCGACATCCGGGAATCGGCTGAACGGCAGAACGGCTTCCTTGACCGAGACGTGGCCGGTAATTGGCGGCCGGAGCACTCCTTCGTCACGCAACTCGGCCAGCGTGGCACCGAGCATCACTCGTGTTGCGACCTTGGCCAGCGCGACGCCGGTGGCCTTGGCGACAAACGGCACCGTCCGGCTGGCACGGGGATTCGCCTCGATGACGTAGACGGTCGTGCCAGCAACGGCGAACTGCACGTTGATCAGACCACGAACGTCGAGCCGCTTCGCGATCGACGCGGTGTACGCCTCCATCACCTCAATCACCCATGATGGAAGTGTCTGCGGCGGGATCGCACATGCCGAGTCACCAGAGTGCACCCCGGCTTCTTCGACGTGTTCCATCACGCCACCAATCAGCACCTCACCCGTGTGATCACGGATTGCGTCAACATCGACCTCGGTCGCATCTGCCAGAAACCGGTCGATGAGCACGGGACGTTGGGCCGAGAGACCACCTTCTTTGCCCAGGCTGCCGAACCCGGCGAGTTCGGCCATGGCTGCGGTCAGATGGTCTCGGTCGTGAACAATCTGCATCGCTCGGCCACCGAGCACATAGCTCGGGCGAACCAGCACCGGGAAACCAATGGTCTCGGTGATCATCAACGCCTGCTCGACGTTGACCGCAGTGCCACCGGGAGGCTGCGGGATGTGCAGCTCGTCGCAGATTTTGTTCCAACGTTCGCGGTCTTCAGCAGCATCGATCGAATCAGGTGACGTGCCCGCGACCAGCTCAAGTGGAATCTCGCCTGCAAGCTTGAGCGGCGTCTGCCCACCGAGCGACACGATCACTTTGTACGGCTGCTCGGCGTCGATGATATTCAGCACGTCTTCCTTGGTCAACGGCTCGAAGTACAGGCGGTCGGACGTGTCGTAGTCGGTCGAGACCGTCTCCGGGTTGCAGTTGACCATGATGGTCTCGAAGCCTGCGTCACGCAGTGCAAAGGATGCGTGCACGCAGCAGTAGTCGAACTCGATGCCCTGGCCAATCCGGTTCGGACCCGATCCAAGGATGATGACTTTCTTGCCATCAGAGGCGCGAACTTCAGTCTCGTCTTCGTAGGTGGAGTAGTGGTACGGCGTCTCGGCGTCGAACTCAGCAGCGCAGGTGTCAACCGTCTTGTATGTCGGCACGACGCCGGCGGCTTCGCGTGCAGTTCGGACGTCGGCCTCAGCAACATCCCATTGGTAGGACAGCTGAGCATCGGAGAAGCCGAGCTGCTTCGCACGCTTCCAGTTCCGGGCAGACATCGCCTCGAACCCAGTGTCCGCGAGGTGAACGCGTTCTTCGGTGATCAGTGACATTTGATCGAGGAACCACGGGTCGATTCCTGTTCGTTCGTTGATGACCTCGATCGAGATCCCACGGCGCAGCGCTTCGCCGACGTGCAAGACGCGATCCGGTGTCGGGATCGCAGCCTGAACGAGAAGCGATTCGTCGTCAGCGAACTCGGCAATCAGGTGGTCTTCGCCAGCGTGGCAGCCAAGCCCGTCGTACCCGAGTTCGAGTGATCGAATCGCCTTCTGCAGACTCTCGGGGAAGGTGCGGCCGATCGCCATCACTTCGCCAACGGCCTGCATCTGTGTGCCGAGGATGCCAGACGCACCGGGCAGCTTCTCGAAAGCCCAGCGTGGGATTTTGGTGACGACATAATCGATGACCGGCTCGAAACTGGCCGGTGTTGCCCGGGTGATGTCGTTCGGGATCTCGTCGAGGGTGTAGCCGACGGCCAGCTTGGCGGCGATCTTGGCGATCGGGAAGCCTGTTGCCTTCGAAGCCAGCGCTGACGAACGCGACACGCGTGGGTTCATCTCGATAACGACCTGTCGGCCGTCGACGGGGTTGACGGCGAACTGCACGTTCGAGCCACCCGTTTCGACGCCGACACGGCGGATGCAAGCAATGGCTGCATCGCGCATCTGCTGATACTCGACGTCGGTGAGTGTTTGAATTGGCGCCACGGTGATCGAGTCGCCGGTGTGTACGCCCATCGGGTCGAAATTCTCAATGCCGCAGATGATCACGCAGTTATCGGCGTGGTCACGCATTACTTCAAGCTCGTATTCCTTCCAACCGACGATCGATTCCTCGACGAGAATCTCACTGATCGGGCTGGCTTCGATACCGGACGCCGCGAGCTTCTCGAACTCTTCGACCGAGTGGGCAATGCCGGTACCGCGTCCACCAAGGATGTAGGCGGGTCGGATCATGGTCGGGAGGCCAATCTCAGCCATTGCAACTCGGGCCTCGTCCATATTGTGAGCGATCCGCGAGCGACACGACTCGAGGCCGATTTCGGTCATCGCAATCTTGAACTTCCCGCGGTCTTCAGCGGTAGCGATCGCCTCGGCGTTCGCGCCGATCATCTCCGGCTTTCCCGGGACGCCGATCAGGCCACGCTCAAAGAGCTCCATGGCAATGTTCAAGCCGGTCTGGCCGCCGAGCGTCGGCAGCACCGCATCGGGCTGTTCCCGGTCGATGATCGCTGAGAGCACTTCCCATGTGAGCGGCTCGATGTAGGTCGCATCAGCGAAGTCCGGATCGGTCATGATTGTCGCCGGGTTCGAGTTGGCCAGAATGACGCGGTAGCCCTCTTCTTTGAGGACGCGACAAGCCTGGGTACCTGAATAGTCGAACTCGCAGGCCTGGCCAATGACGATCGGCCCGGAGCCGATGATGAGGATTGATTCGATGTCGTTACGCCGGGGCATCAGACGCCAGCCTTCCGGTTGGTCGGGGCGGCATTGGCCGCGATCATGTCGGCGAATTGGCCGAACAGGTAGTTCGCATCGTGCGGGCCGGGGTTGGCTTCGGGGTGGTGCTGGACGCTGAACGCCTGCTCACCGTTGACCTGCAGCCCTTCGCAGACTCCGTCGTTCAGGTTGACGTGCGTCATTTCAGCAATACCACTGAGTGAGTCAGGATCAACAGCGAAGTTGTGATTCTGGCTGGTGATCTCGACCTTTCTCGTCAGCAGGTTCTGGACCGGATGGTTGCCACCATGATGGCCGAACGGCAGCTTCAAAGTTGCTGCCCCAATGGCATGACCGAGCAGCTGATGGCCAAGGCAGATGCCAAAGATCGGCACGTTGCCGATCAAGCCTCGAATGGCCTCGATGGCATACGTCGACATCGTCGGGTCACCTGGCCCGTTGCTGAGGAACACGCCGTGTGGGCTGCGCGCGAGGATGTCGGCAGCCGACGTGTCCGAGCGGACGACGTCGACTCGGCCAAGCTGCGCCAGGTTGTTGACAATGTTGGTCTTCATGCCGAAGTCCATCGCCACGATCTGCAGGCGACTGTTCGAGTCGGCCGCTTCGACCGTGTAGTTTTCCGGCGTCGTGACGGTCGAGACAAGGTCAATGCCGTCGGTGCCGGGCTCGGCTTTTGCAGCTGCGAGGAGGTCGACTTCGGGTGCACTGCCGAATGCCCCAGGCAACGCACCGGTGCCGCGGATCAACCGTGTCAGGCGACGAGTGTCGATCCCTGCGATGCCTGCCACACCCTGCTGCACGAGCATGGAACCGAGGTCGCTCTCAGCACGGAAGTTGCTGTGACGACGAGCGAGGTCGCGTACGACTATGCCTCGGCAAAACGTTCCTCGTGACTCGAAGTCGGCAGCGTTGATGCCGTAATTGCCGATGTGCGGGTACGTAAACGTGATGATCTGCCCGGCATAGCTGGGGTCGGTGATCACTTCTTGGTATCCGCTCATGACCGTGTTGAACACGACCTCACCGGTGGCAATGCTGCCGTGCGAACCGGCCCCGATCAGCTCGCCTTCAAAGACGCTGCCGTCAGCAAGGACGAGCGCCCCTTCTCGAATCGTTTCAGGCATTGTTCTGTGCTCCGTTTGCGTCATTCTGAATCAATTGATTCATCTGCATGTTCATGCATCGTACTGGATGATCATTCATTTCTGCGCGACTCCGTCCAACACGACGACCTCGCCGTTAAAGATCGTGTGCTTCACTCGTCCGGTCAGCGCAACACCAACGAACGGCGTGTTGCGGCTCTTGCTGGCCAGCTGTCCCGGCACCACTTCCCACTCCTGCGCAGGGTCGAACATGGTGAGATTCGCTGGCTCGCCGACTTCGATTGGGCGGCCATGCCGATCAGCGACGCCTGCAATCTCGGCCGGCTTCCAAGACAGTGCTGCGACGATGTCGACAAGCGGCATATCAAGGTGGGCAATCGCCACACCAAGCGCAGTCTCTAACCCCAGCATGCCCGGCGGCGCCTGGTCGAGCGGCAGCTCCTTGCTCTCGGAAACGTGTGGAGCATGGTCGGTGGCGATTGCGTCGATTGTGCCGTCGCGAAGCCCCTCGCGGATCGCGATGATGTCGTCCATCGTGCGCAGCGGAGGGGTCACCTTGTAGAGCGCGCTGTACGAC
>JBLIKS010000091.1:0-9056 GCA_047635555.1 Candidatus Azotimanducaceae bacterium | reverse complement strand
CCCGACTGGCAGCGCGTGCCGCACTGGGAAACTGCCGAAGCGCTCGGCATCCTCGACAACGAACGCGCGACCAAGATATCTGGCGCGATGTTTACGATGCAGCGTGGTGCCGGTGCGACCATGGCACGCGCGCTCACCCAGTTCGGTCTCGACCGCAACGCTGACGTTCACGAAGAGGTCCGTCCGCCGTCGCTGGTGACCACGGCGACCCTGACCGCCACGGGGCAGCTGCCGAAGTTCGCCGACGACGCATATTCGATCGAGCGCGATGACCTCTGGTGTGTGCCGACGGCAGAAGCGTCGTTGACCTCGCTGTTCAGCGGCGAGGTGCTCGACGATACCGATCTGCCGGTTCGGCTGATGGCGTTCAGCCCGTCGTTCCGTCGTGAGGCTGGATCGGCCGGCCGCGACACGCGCGGCATGCTGCGCACCCACGAGTTCGACAAAGTTGAAATGCTCGCGTTCGCCACGCCTGAACAGGCGCCAGCGCTTCTCGACGACATGGTCGGGCGCGCTGCAAGCGCCATGGCCGACCTCGGCTTGCCGTATCGCGTGATTGAGATCTGCACCGGTGACATGGGCCAAAGCCATCATCGCACCTTCGACGTTGAGGTCTACGCGCCGGGCGTCGACACTTGGCTTGAGGTGTCGTCAGTGTCGTGGTTCGGCGACTATCAGGCGCGACGCGGCAACACCCGTTTCCGCCGCCACGACGAGAACGGCAAGCCGATCAAAGGCAGTGAGTTCGTCCACACGCTCAACGGTTCGGCCTTGGCAGTGCCGCGAGTGTGGGCCGCAATCATTGAGAACTACCGGAACGAGGACGGCAGCGTCACCGTCCCCGAAGTACTTCACCCCTACATGCGCAACATCACCGTCATTCGGTCTCATTAATCTTGGAAGGTTTCGTGCGTGAGAGTCGAAGAGCGTCTTGAGGGGCGCGGGCGGTGCGATCGGTGAGAGAATTCAATGATGAGTAATTCGATTCGCGATCGACGGGTGCAGTACGAGACAGCTGGGTTGGACGTCGGAGACCTCGATGCCAACCCGATTGCTCAGTGGCAGCGTTGGCACGACGCGGCACTCGAAGCGGGGGTTGTCGAACCGAATGCCATGACGCTGTCAACGATCGGCACTGATGGCATCCCTGACTCTCGAATCGTTCTGGTGCGCGGTCTCGATGCTCGCGGCTTGGTCTTTTATACGAACTACGACGGGGCGAAGAGCCAGCAGCTCGATGCCAACCCCGTAGCCTCCGCGACGTTTGGTTGGCTCGACCTGCACCGCCAGGTCAGAGTCCGTGGCCCCGTCGAGCGTGTGTCGGCACAGGAGAGCGATGACTACTTCGCCTCCCGTCCGCGAGCGTCGCAGCTTGGCGCATGGTCGTCACCGCAGAGCGACGAGATCGCCGATCGTTCCGTGCTCGACGACCTCGTCGCAGCAACGGACAAACGGTTCGCCAATGCAGAGGTCATTCCTCGACCGGCCAACTGGGGTGGGTGGCGCCTCATGCCGACCGAGTGGGAGTACTGGCAGGGCCGCCCGAGTCGCCTCCACGACCGTCTCCGCTACCGCCCCGACAGCGACGTCACCTGGAATATCACCCGCCTCGCCCCATAGCTTCTCGAGATTCCCGCGTGGGGATCAAGCGAGCCAAAAAAGAAACAGCCTGAACGAAGAGTTGAACGTGAGTTGTGAACCGGCGAGGCTGTGCATATGACGGGAAGCAAAGTTCTTGTGGTCGATGACGAACCGACCGTGCGCGAGGTGGTCGTCAGCTACTTGCGCCGCGATGGCCATGAGGTCGCCGAGGCCGGTGACGGTCACACAGCGCTCGAACTGCTTGACGCCGATCCGCCGGACCTCATCGTGCTCGACATGATGTTGCCCGGTGTCAACGGCCTCGATATCTTGCGCCGTGTTCGCTCGGTCAGCTCGATTCCCGTGATCATGCTCACCGCACGAGCTGAAGAGTCAGACCGCGTGGCCGGCCTCGAACTCGGCGCCGACGACTACGTGGTCAAGCCGTTTTCACCTCGCGAACTTGCGGCACGAGTGAACGGCGTGCTTCGCCGTACGGCCGGTCGAGTCGAAGACGCACCTCCGACGCTGACGTTCGACGGCCTGCAAATCGAACCGTTGAGCCGTGAGGTTCGGATGGGCGATGAGGTTGTTGACATGACTCCCAAGGAGTTCGACGTCTTGCTCTTCCTCGCCTCGTCGCCGCGCCAAGTGTTCTCGCGAGCGCAGCTGCTCGAGTCGGTCTGGCAGTCTTCGCCGGAGTGGCAGGATCCTGCCACCGTGACCGTGCACGTCCGCCGTATTCGCAACAAGATCGAGTCCGATGCTGAACACCCTCGGTGGATCACCACGGTGTGGGGCGTCGGCTACCGGTTCGAGCCGTAGAGATCGCTGGAACGAATATGTCCAGCACGCACACCCACGATGGGGAAGCTGCCCGCTCGAGTGTCGACCTCCAAGGTGTTGGCCACCAGGCCCGCCGGATGAACCGTCTCGGTCGCCGTTTCCTCGGCGCCAACCTGGCAGTCCTCGGTGTGGCGATTTTGATGATCGCTGTCGCCGCCAACGAGATGTTCATTAACGACCACGACCGGCGACTCCTCATGTGGGTACTGGTACCGGCTGTGTTGAGTGCGGCGATGGTCGCCATGCTGATGGCGCGTCCCGTGGCACGCGATGCGAAGCGCATCTGTGATGCGGCGATGCGGGTGGCCGACGGCGATCTCTCTGCCCGGACCGGAGTGATCCGCAACGATGAGCTCGGCGAGGCCGCGGCGATGTTCGATGTGATGGTCGATCGTCTCAATGCCATTGAAACCGAACGGTCGTTGATGCTCTCGTCGATCTCTCACGACCTGCGTACACCGCTTGCCGCGCTCCGTGCCGCCGTCGAGGCGATTCGTGACGGTGTCGCCGATGACCCAGACCTGTACCTCGCAGGCATGGAACGTCAGGTGCGGGCGTTGACCTTCCTGGTGGATGACCTCCAACTGCACACGCGCCTGGTCAGTGGCACCCTGCAGCTCAGCCGTGCTCGTATCGACCTCACCGAACTCGCTGACGAGTCGATGGAAATCGTTCGACCGCTTGCCGAAAGCCGGACCATCAAGTTACTCCTCGAAGCAACCGAACGGGTGATGGTCGATGCCGACGGATCCCAGCTCGCTCGTGTGATTCGCAACCTCCTCGACAACGCCATCCGCCACGCCCCCAATGGTTCGGTCGTGCTTGTGCAAGTGGTCCGTAACGAGGGCAGCGTGACGCTGCGCGTCCACGACGAAGGCCTCGGATTCCCTGCTGAATTCCGCGACAGGGCCTTCGAGCCGTTCACCCGGGCCGATCCAGCACGCGACACTCGTACGGGCACAGCGGGCCTTGGCTTGTCGATTGCCCGTGGCATCGTCACCGCACACAACGGCACGGTTGCACTGGGCGACGGTCCGGGTGGCGACGTGCGGATTTCCCTGCCGATTCCGATCGTCAGCTAACGCAGCTCGTTTGTCCAGGTCGTTGCTGCTTCGACCAGACCGTCGATCAGCGAAAGAGTGTGGGGTGTGAGCCCTGGACCTTCCCAGTCCCACCACATGGGGCTGGAACCGCGAACGCGTGGCGGCAGCTCAATTTGGACGCCCGCCTGCCGTGGCAAGTTCACTGGATTGTCAGCGTGTATGCCGCGGAGCTTCTTTGGGATTGTCTCAAGGTCGGTGACGATGTCGTACGCAGGGAGAGCTCGTTGCAGCGCGCCACCGACGTGGTGGGCAAGCGGTCGGTTGTTCCCGCCGAGCAGCAGCGCACTGAACATGCCGCGGCGTCCAAACCCGTGGATGGTGATCACGACATCGACGTGCTCAATGAATGCCGCCAACCGTTCGGACTCGGCGGGGCGCACCTTGATCGATGAGAGGTGCTCGCGCATCGGGACGGGTTGCAACACGCCGTAGTAAGACGCACCCGAGCGTTCCGCAGCTGCAGCTGCGATCACGTCGGTTTGCAGTTCCAGATTGCCACCGTGGTACGCCATGAACCCAAGCCGCCCGGTGGCGTGTGGGCGGAGCTCACAGACCTCTTGCACACCGGGTGCATTGAGGATCGCGGCGAACTCTGACATCTGCCCATCATGTCGGAGGGATCAGCGTTCAGCGACCCGGAGCGCCAGCGCCGTTACGCTTCGCAGAATGCTCGTTTGGATGGATCTCGAAATGACCGGCTTGGATCACACCACGGAAGTGATCGTCGAGATCGCCACGTTGATCACCGATGACAACCTGGAGATCATTGCTGAAGGGCCCGACCTGGTCATTCATGCGACCGACGAGCAGCTCGCAGCGATGGACCCGTTCGTCGTCGACATGCACACGAAGTCAGGGTTGCTTGATCAAATCAAGGCATCGACGATCACGCTCGAAGAAGCGGGTGCAGCGACCTTGGCGTTCATTCGGGAGCACGTGCTCGAAGAGCGCACCGTGCCGCTGTGTGGCAACTCGATTGGCACCGACCGTCGATTCCTCGATGCGTACCTGCCCGAGATCGAGAACTACTTGCACTACCGCTCGATCGACGTGTCGAGCGTCAAAGAACTCGTCAAGCGGTGGTATCCGGCGATCGATCACAAGCGCCCACGTGGCCAAGGGTCCCACCGTGCACTCGACGACATCCGTGAATCGATCCGCGAGATGGCGTACTACCGGACGATGGTGTTCATCGACCCGGCGGCGCCCTCGGCCGATGGCGATTCGACCGAGAGTTAATTCCCCAACGGCGCGTTCGGGGGTAGGTTCGCCAGCATGCGCGCAATCGTCCTTCGTGAACATGGCGGCCCCGAGGTCTTACAGATCGAGGAGGTCGCCGACCCGACGCCCGGGCCTGATGAAATTGTTGTCGACATTGCCCACACGGCTCTGAACCGTGCCGACACGCTGCAACGCATGGGGATGTACAACGACCCGCGCAACCGTGCGATTGAGATTCCTGGCCTCGAATACGCCGGCACGGTGTCCGCGATTGGAACCGAGGTCACGAACTGGTCAGTCGGCGATCGAGTGATGGGCATCGAATCGGGCGGGTGTTATGCCGAGAAGGTCGTGACGCACAGTCGTCAGGCGCTGCCAGTGCCGAGCAATGTCGAGCTGGCCGACGCTGCAGCAATCGCTGAAGTGTTCCTCACTGCCTGGGACGCACTCGTCGTGCAGGGTGGACTGACATCGGGCCGTTGGGGTCTGATCCACGCGGGAGCATCTGGTGTGGGTACGGCAGGAATTCAGATCGCGAAAGCACTCGGTGCTCGTATCGCCGTCACCTGTTCGGCCGGCAAGGCCGACGCCTGCCGTGAGCTGGGCGCCGACCTCGTGCTTGAGCGGAGCCCGGCCGACTGGCTCGGCGCGCTCAAAGCTGAGATCCCGGATGGGGTCGACACGATCCTCGACGTCGTTGGCGGCGAGGAAGCCGATCGGAACCTGAAGGCGCTTGCCATGGATGGCACGCTGGTACAGGTCGGGCTGATGGGCGGCGGGTCCGCTCCGGTCAACATGGGTTTGCTGCTGATGAAGCGCATCACCTGGATTGGTACAACGCTCCGTGCACGGCCGCTCGAACGCAAGATCGCATTGATGCAACGGTTCATCAGCGAGATTCTCCCGCTGTTCGAATCAGGCGCGCTGCGCCCGGTCATCGACTCCCGCTACAGCTTCGAGCAGTTCCCGCAAGCCCATACCTACATGGAGACGAATGCGAACGTCGGCAAGATCCTGATCGACATCACCTGAACGACATCACCTGAACGGCGGTCGTTGATCAGGCGGGAACGGTGCCGTCGTCAATGGTTCCGTCGGGGGCGTTGTTTCGGCGGAAGCTGAAGAATGCGCCGGCGCCGAGAATTGCTGCAGCGACCACTCCGAAGATGATCCAGATGGTCGCGCCGGCACCCTGACCGGCTGGGTCGCCGTAGGTGAAAGTAATGGCGCCGGCGACCAGGTGGCCGTCTTCTTCGGCGAGGTACTGGACGATGTACTGGCCTTCGTCGGTCAGCTTGGCAAAGTTGAGACGCGCCTGGGTGCCCGAGATGACGGTGACTTCACCAGCGATCCGTTCGTCGTCTGGGCCACGAAGGCCGAGTTCGACTCCGTCGACCGGCTCACCGAAGTTGATCGTCACCTCGGTGATCGGTTCGCCAACTTGTATTTGTGCTTTGTGCTCGGGGATCGACGACTCGATCTCGTCATGCGCGAATGCCACGCTCGAGAAACTGGCAGCAGCAGCGAGAGCTGCGACGACTGCGACGATTCGGATGCGACGGGGGACGCCTTGCATGTCCTCATTCAACCAGGGCAAACAAGGTGCAGCAGCGCGGTCCTGTCACACTCCGGTCTGACAGAACTGTGACAAGCGGTCAGCGGGCTGCGACCGTGCGGCCCTTCCAGGCGACCTGGCGACCGAAGACGACGGCGAACAGGCTGCGCACGAAGATCACGACGAACGCAGCGACGGCGATGGGGAACAGCAGAGCTGTCAGGGGATGTACCGATGCGGCGCGGCGGCCGAGCACCCAGATCTGCAGCGCGCTGAGCGGATACAGCAACGGGGACGCCAGCCACCCGCCGGCAAGCGACCAAACCCACAGCAGGGTGGCAAGTGTCAGCCACCACCTCGTGAAGCGAGCGCCGGTGGCAATGCTGCGAGTCCACCCTCGAATCGTCTGCGCCAGGCCGTCGGGATACATCCGGAACGATGTGTCGGGGGCGCCGGTGAAAAGACGGCTTCGGCCGACTGTGCGGGCGAGACCGATGTCTTCGGTGTGCATCGCCCGGACATCGGGGTGGGCATGCCCGCCGGCGGCGTCGTAGGTCGAGCGGTCGACAGCGAGCACCGGGCCGAACGCCACGGTCGCGGTGACCCGGTCGCCAGCGGCGGTGAAGGCACCGCACCCCATGAGGGCCGTGATGTTGGAGAGGATGCTTGCCTGTTCGGCCCACCGGCCGGTGGCATGCCACGGCTGGACCGAAACAACGGAGTCAGGATGTGCGGCCAACTCGGTGCCGACCCGATCGAGAAGGTCGGGCGCGGGCCGGACATCGGCGTCGAGAAAAAGCAGGTGAGGGGCAGTGGTCGCCCCGGCCCCAATCGAGCAGGCATGCGGCTTGCCGAGCCACCCGGTCGGCAGCCCAGGTGGGACGACGACTGTGGCGCCGAGCGACGTTGCAATATCGCCGGTGCCGTCGGTCGAGTGGTCATTGACCACCACCAATTGGTCGCCAGCGCGGAGCTGCGCGACCAACGGAGGAATGAGATAGGGAAGCGCTGCTGCTTCATCGCGGGCCGGAATGACAACGGCAATCGCTCGGCGAACATCGCCGGAACCGGCCGCTGGAATGGGCCGAGGCCGCCAGAGCAGTAGCCAGCCAATCGTCCATCCGACCAGGTAGATCGACACATCGATGACGCTGGGGATGAGTTGCACTGGTCCACTGTGCCCCCGCCAACAACTTTCTGCAAGATGAGTGCAAAGTCAGCGAAGTGCGTTGCTCTTGGGCAGCCGGTAGGTGAAGATTTTCGACAACCCTGGAAACTCGCTTGACCGAGCACGACCCATCGTGGTTGCCTGGTACTTGAACTCAGCCGGTCGCGCTTGCGACCGACACCAACGACCCGCCTAGAAAGGACCGGCTCATGAGCACGACGACGTTGATTTCCGAGCGCTTCGCCCAGAGTCTGTCCTTCCACGCGTCCGTCGCACCCCATGCGTTTGCAGCGTCCGGCCAGACGTATGTCCTCGAAGCCACGCCCGTGCACGCCGTTCCGGCAACCACTGGCAATGCTGTCGTCACCGGTCTCGGTAATGACATGGCATGGCTTGGTGGGCTCGGCGAGAACGTGTGCGTCTCGATGAAGCAGTTCACCAAGCGAATCACTACCGGCCGCCTCGACAGGGTGCTGACGTAACTTTTTACGTCAGATCACCTCTTCCGAGGCCGCCGGGTTGACCAACCCGGCGGCCTTTTTGGTTTTCCGGCTTCGGTTTCCCATCCGACACGCGTCCGTTGCACCAGCCGCAACACCAGAAAGCACCAACGACATGAAGACCTTTCCGAACACCACCCACGCCAATCCGGCAGGTATCTGGCCGGTCCGCGACCGCGCCATCGCAACCAGCAACTCCAACACCTCTTTCGAAACGGAACTTCCCATGAGCACCTTCGCTCCTCTCGACGACCTCGATGAACTCGATGAACTCGATGAACTCGATCCCAACAGACAACGCCCACCTGACTTACCCGGTGATGGCGTGGCTGATGAGTCGCTTGCCGCGCGGGCGCCCATTGCTCGATGTGCCGATGGCAATGGGACCATGGTTGGTCTCTTCTTCTCTGACCACGTCGTCGACATCGCCCGCGCGAAAGCAATGTGCGCACTCTGTCCCGTGGCCCAACAGTGCCTCACCGATGCACTCGAGCGTGAGGAACCCTGGGGGGTCTGGGGAGGCCAGTCGATCTCTGGAGGTCGGATCATCGCTGCGAAGCGGCCTTGTGGCCGCCCGCCGAAGGTCCCTCGTCCCGAAGTGATCTACGACGAGATGGGTCCGGTCGGCGCGTCGCTCATCTCGGCCTGATCGCCGTCTCCATCCCCATCCCGATCCCCATCCCGATCCCCATCCCGATCGCCATCCCCGGCGCCGGGGATGGGGACGGCTGAAATGTCGAGCCTGATTTTGTGTCTCATTCTGTAATGAATCGTTTCGCTGGGCTGCGACCGGCAGCACCGACGGCGTCACTACCATTCGGGGAGTGAAGATCGCCCGACCACGGCTGCTTGCCGGTTCGCTTGCAGTGGCTGCACTGATCGTTGTTGGATTCGCTGTCGCGGTCGCCAACGGAGGCGATGACCCACTCGACGCAACGCTGACCGACAGTCGTCAGGTCGTCGAGTTCCCTGACGACGGCCTCGCCAACGAGGATCTCCAAGGCGAGCCACTGCCGCTCGTCACGCTCGGCGATCGCAACGGCAACGACATCGACACGGCTTCGTTCATCGGTCAGCCGTTG
>JBLIKS010000090.1:0-9138 GCA_047635555.1 Candidatus Azotimanducaceae bacterium | reverse complement strand
GTCGAACGAGATGGCCGTGAGCACGGGGCCGAAGATCTCTTCCTGTGCGATCTCCATGTCGTTCGTTGCGTTCGTGAACAGCATCGGGTTGACGTAATAGCTATCCGGGTCTTGCCGCTCACCGCCACCGACGAGAACTGTGGCGCCCGCGTCGTTCGCCTTGGCCTCGTAGCTCCGCACCTTGGAGCAATGCCGCGGGTGGATCAGTGGCCCGATTTCAGTCGACGGGTCAAGCGGATGGCCGACCTTCAGGGCCTGCACCCGCTCCCCCAACTTGGTCACGAACTCATCGTGAATCGTCGACTGGATAAGTACTCGGCTCGACGACGTGCAACGCTCACCGTTCAGGCTGTAAATCATAAACATGACGGCGTCGAGCGCTCGCTCAAGATCGGCATCGTCGAACACGATCACCGGGTTCTTCCCACCAAGTTCAAAGTGCACACGCTTGAGCGTCGGCGCACCCTGCGCCTGGATCATCGAGCCGGTCGACGACTCGCCGACGAACGCAATCGCCTTGATCAGCGGATGCTCGGTCAGCGCCTTCCCAGCCGATTCGCCGAAGCCGTGCACTGTGTTCAGCACGCCCGCCGGCAGGCCTGCTTCGAGTGCGATCTCCGACAGCATCGCTGCCGTGTACGGGCTCCATTCGGCTGGCTTGTGCACGACCGTGCAACCGGCTGCCAGCGCCGGAGCAATCTTCCACGTCGACAGCATGAAAGGCGTGTTCCAAGGTGTAATCACACCGACGGGGCCGAGCGCCTTCCGGCTGGAGAAGTTCACGTGGTGTTCGTCGGGCATCGACCGACCGTTGTTTGCATCGGGAGCGTGATCTGCGAAGAACCGGAAGTTCTCGGCACCGCGGATCGCTGCTGCCGACATGAAGCGAATGGTCTGGCCGGTATCGACACATTCCACCGCGGCGATGTTGTCGGCTCGCTTCTCGATCAGGTCGGCAACACGGTGCAGAATTTTCTTGCGTTCTTTGCCGGTGCGGCCAGACCAGTCGGCGAACGCGTCGTTGGCCGCACGCGCTGCGGCATCGACATCAGCCGCATTGCCAGAGGCAACCGAGCCAAGCAACGAGGAGTCGACTGGCGAGTGGTTCTCAAACGTTTCGCCGTTCACGCTGGCCACCGGTACACCACCAATCAAGTGCTGCAGCGGGGAGTCCTTGAAGCGCGCAACTGCCGCCGATGCGATCGCCTGATATTCGTCGAAGGTCTTGTCTGCAGCCATGTCGTTCTCCATGTCTTGTCACACCGAGGTCAGACCTCGGTGTGACAGCGGATGTTTCAGATCGTGGGGATGCGCGCCCCGATGTGGGCGCGTAGGTGATTGTGGTTGAGTCGCATCGACGGGTCGATTTCTTGGATCTCGACGCTCAGCATCATGTGGCCTGCTGCCTCGCCGACGGTGGCTTCGATGGCATCCATCAGCGCGTCGATCAGCAACTGCTTCTCGTCGGCACTCCGGCCCGGGCCGAGGCGCGCGATCAACGCGATGAAGGCGTTGTCCGGATGGCGATCACCGATGACGTAGCTCTGCCGGCTGGCCGCGCGGGTACGCAGTGCATCGATCGGCGCGAGACCTGTCGCGAGCGCTGCAGCGTGGACCGCTTCGAGGAGACGCGGGACGTGTTCGACGTTGGCCGAGTGCTCGACGATCAGATGAGGCATTGACCACAGTTATATAACATGTTAGATATAAGTGCAACATGAAACTGCTCAGCTTCTCCCGACAGACCGAAAGCGGAGCGAACCGGACCAGCTTCGGTGTCGCCACGGGGACGAACGGAGCTGACGGCATCATCGATCTCGGCGATCGACTGGACGGAGTCCGCGACCTGTCTGACCTCCTCGCCCAGGAGCGCGTCGGCGAGGCTCGGACCATTGCTGAATCGGCCACGCCAACGCTGTCGCTGGACGACGTCACCTTCGAGCGCACCCTCCCCCGCCCCGGAAAGATCTTTTGCATCGGCGTGAACTACGGCGGGCGGAACGCCGAGTACAAAGACGGCCAAGACAGCCCTGACAAGCCGAGCGTGTTCGTCCGCTTCCCGAGTTCGTTCACCGGCCACGAGCAGCCCCTGGTCCGCCCACCCGAAAGCCCGCAGCTCGACTACGAAGGCGAAATCGTCGCCGTCATCGGCACCGGCGGCCGCCGCATCAAACGCGAAAACGCCCGCAATCACATCGCCGGCCTCGCGCTCGGTAACGAAGGCACGATTCGCGACTGGGTGCGTCACGCCAAGTTCAACGTCACACAGGGTAAAAACTGGGACAGCTCCGGGGCCATCGGGCCGTGGATGGTCACGCTTGATGAGATCGGCGACTTCGAGCACCTGCATCTCACCACGCACGTCAACGGCGAACTACGTCAAGACGACACACCCGCCACCATGGCGTATCCGATCGAGTACCAGATCGAATATCTCTCCACGTTCTGCACGCTCGAGGCCGGCGACATTATTTTCACCGGCACGCCCACCGGCGCCGGCGCACGGTTCGATCCGCCGAAGTTCCTGGTACCCGGCGACACCATCGAGGTCCACGTACCGGGGCTCGGAACGCTGCGAAACGGCGTTCGCGATGAATAACGCGCTCGTTGCGACCATCCCGCTGCGGGCATTCGAAGACTCGCTTCCCATGGCGCTCATGCGGGCCCGCGAAGCCGTGATGCGCTATTTCCGCCCGGCCCTCAGCGAGCACGACCTCACCGAGCAGCAGTGGCGCGTGCTCCGGGCGCTGCGCGATGCCGAGGCTCCGTTGTCTGTTGGTGAGCTCGCCGAGCGCACGTTCCTTCTCGGGCCGAGCCTGTCGCGGATGCTGGCGTCGATGGACGAGCGTGGCCTGCTCGAGCGAGCCACGGCCTCCGACGCTCGGCGCGCTGAGATCAGCATCAGCGCAGGCGGCCTCGAGCTCGTCAGTGAGATCGCGCCATCGAGCGAGCATGCCTACGGCCGGATCGACGCGCTGCTCGACCCAGGCGAACTCGACGTCCTGTATGGCCTTCTCGCGAAACTGTCGACCAACGACCAACCAACCGACGACCAACCACCTCGAGATCAGGAGAACCTGTGAGTTCGAACAGCTACCACGCCGCTCCAGACACCATTGCTGCTCCGCCGCCTGGCTGCCCGATGCATGCGACGTGGTCGCCGTTGGCCGACGACTACTTGGCTGACCCCTACCCAATCGCCGCGGCGCTTCGCGACGAACACCCGGTGTTCTACGCCGAGCAACTCGGCCATGTCGTGGTCACAAAAATGGAAGACATCGAGCACGTCTTCATGAACCCCGACATATTCGCCTCGGCGAACGTGCAAGACCCGATCTTCCCGCTCGCTCCGGAAGCCGGCGCTGTACTGAGTGCTGACGACTTCGATCCAGTCGCCGTGATGTCGAACCGGCCCGAGCCAGATCATGCTCGCATCCGCGTCTTCACCCGTCAGGGTTTTTCGAACCGCCGCCTCAAGGCACTCGAGGACTACATGCGTGACCGGGCAACGGCCTTGCTCGACGACATGGTCGCGAGCGGCAACTCCGCCGACTATGTGGCCGCCCTCGCTTTCCCCCTGCCCGCCGAGATTGTCTTCCGCCTCATCGGCTTCCCCGAAGCAGACGACCGGATGATCAAGTCGTGGTGCGGAAACCGCAAGGCCTTCTCGTGGGGCAAGCCAACCGCTGCCGAGCAGACCCAGATCGCCGAAGGAATGCTCGAGTACTGGCGTTACTGCCGTGACTTCGTCGCCCAGCGCCGCGACGAGCGCCACGACGACTTCACATCCGAACTCCTCAACGCGCACGACGCCGACCCTGACCCGGCAAACGGCACCGGCATCTCGTATCGCGAGGTCGAGTCAGTCGTGTACGGCATTTCGTTCGCCGGGCACGATCCGGTCACGGCGCTGCTGTGCAACACGCTGCGGTGCCTCCTCCCCCGCCGAGAGCAGTGGGACGCGCTATGTGCTGATCCGTCGCTCGCAGCAGCTGCTGTCGAAGAGACACTGCGCTTCGAGTCAAGCCAGATCTCGTGGCGGCGTGTCACCACCCAGGCAACCACGCTCGGCGGCGTCGACCTCCCGGCTGGCACGAAGCTGATGCTCAACTTCGCATCGGCCAACCACCAGCCCGAGCTCTTCGAGGACCCAGGCACGTTTGACATCAACCGCGGCCTCAAGGGTGGTGGTGCGAGCCGCCACATTTCGTTCGGTAAGGGCATCCACTTCTGCCTGGGCGCCGGGCTCTCACGGATGGAGGCCCGCATTGCTCTTGAACTTCTGGCGCAGCGCCTTCCATCGCTGCGACTCGCCCAGAACCCCGACGGTTCCGAGCAGGACTTCAGCTTCTTCCCGAACATCACCTTCCGTGGCCCCGACGCTCTGCATCTGGAGTGGAACGAATGAGCTTGTACGCCGTGCAGAAATTCCTTTACGAACTCAACCGTTCCGAGCAGATGCAGGCTCGATACACCGCCGACCAGGCCACCGAGCTGGCATCGTTCGAACTCACCGATGAGGAGATCGCAGCGCTGATCGGCCCCGACATCGGCAAGCTGTTTCACCTCGGTGTGAACGGGCAGATCCTGATGCACTTCGCTGCATTCCACCAGATCGAGTGGCAGGACTACCTGCAGCGGATGCGCGACGGCATCGCCGAGCACGGCCCCGTTCGCGACGGCGTGTATGCCATGACCACCGGCGTCACCGACACCGTCGTCCCAGAAACAACCGCCAAAGAAACAACGAAAGAAAACCGGAGTAGCTGATGCCCCTCGTATTCGCCGGCGTGTGCTCACACGCTCCCGGCATCACCGGGCGTTCCGAGCAGGCCGATCCTGATGTACGCGACCGCTTCTACGCTGCCTTCGACCAGATGCGCGTCGCCCTCGAAGCGAGCAGGCCCGACGCCGTGGTAATCATCGCCGCCGAGCACTTCGCCAACTTTTTCATGAACAACATGCCGACCTTCGCCATCGGTATGGCCGACGCATATGAGGGCCCCATCGAAGATCCGGGCTGGCTCGGCATCGCGCGTCAACAGGTTCCCGGTAACGCCGACATTTCGAGGCGCTTCATCTCGGAGGTGATGCACAGCTCCGACGTGAGCTACGCCGAGGAGTGGAAATTCGACCACGGCATCATGGTCCCGCTGCACTTCCTGACGCCGAGCTACGACATTCCAATCATCCCCGTCAACATCAACTGCCAGGGTCCGCCGCTCACCCCGCTGAACCGTGCGTGGCAATTCGGCGAGTCGATCCGTGCAGCCTGCGACGCCCTGCCCGAGCGAATCGCAGTGATCAGTACCGGCGGCATCTCGCATTGGCCGGCCACCCCTGACTCAGGGAAGATCAACGTCGAGTGGGATCTCGAATTCATGGACCGCTGGTGTCGCAACGACCGAGACGCGCTCCTCGATTACGACGACCTCACCGTTTACGCCGACGCTGGCCAGGGCGGCTTCGAAATCCGCACCTTCATCGCAGCTGCTGCTGCCGCTGGCGGGGCGAAGGGCACGGTCCACTTCTGTGAGCCGATCCCGATCTTCGCCGTCAGTTGCACCGTTGCCACCTACGACCTCAGCAGATAGTTGCGAAAGGGGCCTGACCCCATACGCAACTCGCGGATAGTTACGCATGGGGTCAGGCCCCTTTCGCAACTATTCAGGTGAGTCGAAGGCCGGATCGAAGCCAAGGCTGCTCATCACCTCGGCGCCGAGATAAACGTGAGGGGCACAGCCACTCCCGCCAGCGCCAGCGCATCCGATCGATTGTTCACGCCGTTGACAGTACGCCGCAGCACCAAGCTCCATGGCCAGATGAGCGTAGATCGTCGCACGAGTTGCCAGAGTTGCGAAAGGGGCCTGACCCCATACGCAACTTTGGGCTAGATGACGGCGTTCTCGAGGAAAGGTTCGTTGCGTTCGATTCGTGTATAGCTGAGCGGGGCGAGGTCGATGGATCGGAATGCGCCGTAGGTAATCAGCTCACTCAGCCCGCGTCCGACACCGGGGCCCTGCTGCAGGCCGTGACCGGAGAAGCCGTTGGCGAAGAAGAAGTTCTCGACCTCGCTACCCGGCCCAAGGATCAGATTGTGATCGAGTGTGTTGTAGTCGTACTGGCCGCCCCACGATGTGACGATGCCGATTTGGTCGAACTGTGGCACGTACTTCGCAACCGTCGGCCAGATCAGCTCCTCGAACTCGTCGTGTCGAATTTCAAAGTCACTGGCATCGATGGCAACATCTGACGTCGGCACTGCACCAGACATGAAGTGGTTCTGTTCACGTCGAAAGTGCACACCAGCCGGCGTCACGGTGAGTGGGACGACGTAGTCGATCGGCGTCCGACAGTCGAACATGAAGCTGGTACGAGCACGTGGCTCAATCGGCAGGTCGAGGTCGACCATCGCCGCCACCTCGCGGGCCCGACAGCCAGCGGCATTGATCGCAAACCCACAGCCCACTCGTGCCCCAGATTCGAGGCGGACTCCGGTCACCCGGCCACCGTCGAGATCAATCCCGATGACCCGATCCTTGACATAGGTGACGTGGTTGTGAAGTGCCCGCTGGCGCATCCCTTGGAAGAATGCCCAGCCGTCAAAGCTGCCCTCGCGCAGCCCACCGACGCGAGCACCGACGAACTGATCGACGTCCATGTACGGATATCGCTCGGCGATTTTCCCGGGCCGCAGCATCTCGACTTCGGCACCCATCGCCAACTGCTCGACCGACTCTTCTTCGAGTCGCCGGTACGCCGCCTCGTCCTCGGCAATGAACATGTAGCCGGTACCACGGAAGTTGATCTCGGGCGACTGCCCGTTGACCTGCACACGTTCGTGAAAGTGGGCAATGAACTCGGCACCGAACCGGCTCAGTTGGATGTTGAGCGGATTGGTGTACTGCTCCCGGATGCTGTTCTGCGCCCGCGTCGTGTTCGCATAGTCGTAGGTCCAGTCGGGCTCGACGACGAGCACCGACCCATCGAAGTCGGGGTTCTCCGAGAGGAAGTAGGCAACGGCCGTGCCCGTCATTGCACCGCCGATACAGACGACGTCGTAGTTCGACGCCAGCAGCGTCATGTCACGTATCCCTGTCGTCGGTCGTTCTCGACTGCCTCGGGGCTGCGTTCAGATGGGTCTCCGTGACCGCCCCCGCCTGGTAGCTCGAGAATGAGCCGCTGCCCTTCCGGCACCACCTGGCGGCCCTTGCCTGCGAACGGTGTGCCATCTTCGAGGTACACCTTTCCTGGCGCACCGTCGCCGCCGCCGCAACGTCCACGGGCCGGGTGGTCGATGCGGTCGAACATCGCGGAAAAATCGAACTGGTATCCCTCGGTCGGACCAAGTTCGATGACCTGCCCGAGGCCGCCTCGCTGCTTACCAGCGCCGCCACTATTGGGTCGGATCTCCTTGCGCCAGATGACGATCGGGCCGATCTGCTCGGTGGCTTCGACCGACATGGTCCGGACACCTGACGGGAATGCAGTTGCGGTCAGGCCGTCAAGACGCGGGCGGGCACCCGTTCCGCCGCTGTTGAACATCAGCATTTCGACGGGCGGTCGCGGATTGGCGAGGTCAGCCGATCGGGCGCTCGCCTGGAAGTTCCACAATGCTCCTGCTCCTTCGGCGGGCACCCGCTCGGGAAGCGCGTTGGCAATCGCACCGAGGCAAAGATCGGTGACGAAGTGGCCGAGCACGTGGCGGACTGCCACCGGATCTGGGTGCTGGGCATTGAGGATCACGCCGTCGGGCGCGCTCACCTTGAACACGTCGAGTGACGCGAAGTTGTTCGGCAGCTCGGGGGCCAGCGCAACAAGCATGCCGTACGTGAAGTACGCGTGGGCGTAGCCGAGCGGCACGTTGATACCAAGCCCGCAGACTGGCGACGTGCCGCTGAAATCGGCGTGCATGCCGTCGTCGGTCACGGTGATCGCAACCGCCAGGGTGACCGGCTCGCCGTAGCCGTCGACGACCATCTCGTTGGTGTACACCCCAGGCTCGACGCCGCCGAGCGCACGTCGGGTGGCCGTTCCTGTCCGGTCAAACACAAACTCGGCGAGCTCTGCAAGATCGTCCAGACCGAACTCGTCGAGCATGCCGAGCAGGCGCCGTCGGCCGGTCTCGTTCGACGCAGCAAGCCCGTGAATGTCGCCGACAACCTGATCAGATTCGCGAACGTTGACCTTGACAATGTTGACGAGATCGCGATTGAGTTGCCAACGCTCGGCCCACTTCATGATGGGGATGTTGATCCCCTCCTCATAGACCTCTTTGGCGTCAGGGCCGTAGCCGCGACCGCCGATGTCGACAACGTGTGCCGTCGCCGCGAAGAACCCGATCAGTGTCTCCGTGGTCGTGGCGTCGGGCTGTGCGATGTCTCTGAACACGGGCGTACACACAGTGATGTCGTGGAGGTGGCCGGTGCCCTTCCACGGGTCGTTCGTGATGTAAATGTCGCCCGGGTAGATCCGATCGGAGCCGATGTCGTTGATGAAGTGCGGCACGGCATCAGCCATCGTGTTCACGTGGCCCGGCGTGCCGGTGACGGCCTGGGCAATCATCCGGCCCCGCTGGTCGAATACTCCGGCCGACAGGTCACCGGCCTCACGCACCGAGGTACTGAATGCAGTGCGGACCAGCGCCAGCGCCTGCTCTTCAACGACAGAGATCAGCCGATTCCACATCACCTGGTAGTGCAAGGTGTCGGCGGCGTTCATGCTGGTGCTCATTGAGCGCTCCGATCGCGGGTGATCAACAATGTGCCGTCGGCCTGCACAGTGCACGTGTGGTGCGAAGCAAGCACGGTAGTGGTCTGCGCTTCGGCGATGATCGCGGGTCCGTGTAAACGGGTTCCGGGTGACAACTCGTCCCGGTCGATAACCGCAGTTTTCACCCGCTTGCCGGAAGCCGCGTCGTAGGCATCACGATACGTAGCCGGCACAGCAACCGATGACGATGCAATCGACAGTTCGACCCGCTCGCCAACCGCCACGATCGACGAGACACGCACCGACCAGCTCACGGTCTCGATCCCAAGGTCGTCGATGGCCCGGCCGAAGAACTCCTCGTAGGCCTTGGTGAACTTCGCCGACAACAGTTCGGCGGCGAACTCGTCGAAGGTGGAGTCGTCGTCG
>JBLIKS010000089.1:0-9158 GCA_047635555.1 Candidatus Azotimanducaceae bacterium | reverse complement strand
TGACGGGAGTGTCCTCGCGGAGGCGGCGAAGCACGAGGAGACGATCATTTATGCCGATATCGACCTTGCGCTCCTTCGAGCAGAACGACAGAATTTCGACCCAGCGGGCCACTACTCGCGGCCCGACGTCCTCCAGTTGACGGTCGATCGCACTCGCCGAAATCCGGCACGGTTCATTTGATGGAACTGCCTGGCATGCCGCCACTCGATTGGCTCGACGATGTTGGCGATGCGACGCTCGAAGCCGACGTGCTCACGATGCAGGCAGCGCCGAAGACCGACTGGTTCAATGACCCCGCCGGCTCAGAGCGCGTGGCGAATGCGCCCGCCCTGATGTGTGGAGTGAGCGGCGACTTCCAGCTTGAGGCGACGATCAACGTCGACTTTGCAGCGACCTTCGATGCAGGCGTGTTGTTTGTCCATCAAACCGCTGACGATTGGGCGAAGCTGTGCTTCGAGCGCGATCCGACGGGCCAGCCAATGATCGTCACCGTTGTGACGCGCGGGGTTTCCGACGACTCAAACGAACCAGCAGTCAGAGGGAACACCGTCCGGGTGCGCATCTCTCGCTTCGGGACGGCCCTCGCCTTCCACTACGCGCGCAACGCCCTGGACGGAACGACGTCGTGGGCCCTGTCGCGCCTCTTTGCGTTACGCAGCCCCGCCCTGCCCATGCGTGTCGGATTCCTCACGCAGTCGCCAACCGGAAACGGATGTACTGCCAGGTTCAGCGACGTTGTCTTCGCTACAACCACTCTGGTTAATCCGCGCGACGGTTCCTAGAGCTGGCGGACGAGCTCGACGAAGGTGACACCGACGTCGAGCGGGATTGTGGTGCCGCTGGCCGCATCGAAGAACGTGAACGGGTCAAACGGCGACTGTCGCGACCAAGTGCACGGCACAGCACGGCCGTCGCGGTGCACGATTGCTCGGCCCGAACCGACACTGATCGGGTTCGGTGATCGAGCATCGATGGGCGATGGAACGTGCTGGCTCTCGATGAGCACGACGTTCGACGCGGTGATCGGAACGTCAGGTTCAGCGAGGTGCGGCGCGCCGTCCTGGAAGCGGAGGTAGCGACGTGAGCCGACATTCCACTTCCACGTCACATCGACGCCATCCATGTCGACATCGAAGGTTGAGTCAGGAGTCGATCGCAGCGCACCGGGCGTCCAGCCGTCGTCGATGCTCCACAGCGGTCGGGCCGGGCCGGCCTGCGGCGACTTGGCGAGCACACACGTCGGATCGAGGAGGAGATTGTGTGGGCCGGGCCGCGTCGGCTCACGGAAGTAGCAAGGGTTGCGCTGCGCGGTGAAGTCGACCAGGACGCCGGAGTTCTCGGCTGCAGTGAGCCATTGGCCGACACCGATGTTGGCTCCTGAGTAGGTGAGGATTGGTCGGTTCATCGCGGCGAGTAGGTCGAGGTCGGCGGTTCGCGCCGAGCGGGCAGGCCCCACACGTGCCGGAACATTCGAATGGAAGAGTGCGATAAATCGCGTGACGCCCTCGACGTTCAGTTCAAAGACAGCATCTGCCTGGTTGAGCCCGAACTGCGGCCGAGCCCGACGAAAGTTGTCGACTTTCACTGCGATGATCGGCCGTTCCGTGACCTTGGCAGATGCTGGCAATCCGGTCAGCGCAGCAACGCCGTTGAGTGCAGGAAACGGGACGTACGGCGGCCACTGCGGTACGCCGTTGATGTCGACGGGGACTGGTTCGGGAGTTGGCTGTGCCCCGAAGCGGGTGTCGGTTCGACGGTTGGGAAATGGGGTGATGCCCTCGACTGCTGACACACCGTTGATGTCAATAATCATCTCGGCCGAAGCCGAGCTGAATAGGCAGATCTCGCCGTTGGTATCGGCCTCGACGATGAGGCGGTTCGACCAGGTTCGAGCAGCGCGGCCGCTGTAGTTGAGGTCGGAGCGGTCGACCTCGCCCGCAAAGTTGAGTGGGATGCCGTCGGCGCACGGATACGCGGTGACGAAGCCGGACGCTCGTACATCGTCGACGGCCAGTTGGCCGAGGACGATTCGCCCACCCTCGGCCTCGGGCACCTGGATTCGCAACGTGGTGCCTGCAGCAACCGGCCCGACATCGGGGCGGCCCGCTCCGGTACGTGTGTCGGTCCGCCGGTTGGCAAACGCACGAACGCCTGCGTCGGTGACACCGTTGATGTCGATGACCAGTTGTGCTGTGGAGGACGAGAAGAAACAGATCTCGCCGTTGGCATCGGCCTCGACGATGAGGCGGTTCGACCATGTGGCCGCAATGGTGCCGATGTAGTTCAGATCAGCGCGATCGACCGCAGCCACCGAGTCGATCGGGAGCCCTCTGGCGCACGGATACGCAGTGACGAATCCGATTTTGCTCACTTCATCGACGGCGAGCTGACCAATGACCGTTTTGCCGCCCACAGCCGCATCGACAGTCATCCGCAGAGTTGTTCCGGCTCGAACAGGCCCCGCTGGTCGCTGCGATGTGGCGAGTCGTGTGTCGGTTCGGCGGTTGGGGAACGACGAAATGCCGGTGTCGAAAGAGACACCGTTGACATCGATGATCAACTCGACCGGCGTAAGTGCGTAGAAGCAGATGTCGCCGTTTCCGTCGGCCTGGACGATCAGTCGGTTCGACCAGGTTGTGGTGATCGAGCCGTTGTAGTTCAGGTCGGCACGTGTGATTTTTCCGGTGGCGTCGCGCGGCAGACCGTTGGCGCAGCCGTATCCAGTGATAAAGCCAGGTCCGCGCGCTCCGTCGACGGCGAGTTGGCCAATGACGGTCTTGCCGCCGAATGCCTCGGGAACGGCGACCTTTACGACCCCACCTGCCGCGACCAGTTGGGCCGCGATCGGGGCTGTCGTGTTCGGGACATCGAGTTGGGCCGCTGCGGGTGCGGGCGCAGATGCAGCGATCAGCGCGCCGCCAAACAGCAGTGCCAACCCACGTCGTACGAATGTTCCTGGCACGAGCGCGAATGTATCGACCCGCCCTGGTTGTTTCAGCGCAGCCCGGCCCGTATCTGGCTGGGAGTATTTCGGTATCGAAGCAGGCAGTTCGCTGCGAACTGGGCGCGGTACGGTGACAGGGTGCCGCTTGACCTCACATTTGTCCGTTCTCAGTTCCCCGCGTTTGCGTCAAAAGACAACAACGAGCAGTCGTTCTTCGAGAACGCTGGCGGCTCGTTTGCTTGCAGCCAGACGATTGACGCCCTGACCGCCTACTACACCGACACCAAGGTGCAGCCGTACTCCGAGTTTGGTTCATCGGCGCGCGCCGGCAGTCAGATGGATCGCTCCCGCGAGCGCTGGGCAGAGGCACTCGGGGTGGCCACCGACGAGGTCGTTTTTGGCCCGTCGACGTCGATGAACACGTACGTGCTGGCCGAGGCCTTCAGTAGCCTGCTCGGCGCTGGAGACGAAGTGATCGTGACCAATCAAGACCACGAAGCAAACACGGGTGCTGCCCGCCGGATGGCTGAGCGCGTCGGCGCCACCGTCAAGGAATGGCGAACCGACCCCGACACCGGCCTCCTCGATATCGATCAGTTCGCGTCGCTGCTCTCGCCAGCAACGAAACTGGTCACCGTTCCGCACGCATCAAACATCGTCGGTCAGGAAAACGACGTCGCCAAGATCACCGGGCTGGCCCACGGCGTCGGTGCACGAGTGATCGTTGACGGCGTGTCGTTCGCTCCGCACAGCATCCCTGACGTCGCTGCCCTCGACGCCGACGTTTATCTTTTCAGCCTGTACAAGACGTATTCGGTGCATCAGGGTCTGATGGTTGTCCGGAACGGCCTGCTCGACGAGCTGCCCAATCAGGCGCATTTCTTCAATGCCGGGTACCCGGACAAGCGGCTGAGTCCGGCCGGGCCCGATCACGCTCAGGTGGCGTGCGCTGGGGCGGTCCTCGACTACGTCGAACTGCTGCACGGTGCTCACGGTGGCAGCGCGGACGATTCGCTCCGTGTGGCTTGCGCCAACGTGTCGTCGCTGTGGCGCGTGCAGGAAGACTCGCTCACCCCGCAGCTCCTCGACGCGCTCTCTGGGCGCGACAACGTCCGGTTACTCGGTCCCGCATCACTCGATGCTGCGCCCGGGCACCGTTGTCCGACGATTGCGTTTCTCCCGCTCGACCAAGAGCCCGCAGCCGTTGCCAGTGCGCTCGTGCAACGCGGCGTGCAGACGAGCGCAAGTGACTACTACGCCGTCCGGGTGCTCGATGGCCTCGGTGTCGACGTTGATCGTGGCGTTGTTCGGCTGTCGTTCCTGCATTACACAGGCCAAACCGATATCGACCGGGCACTCAACGCCCTCGACGACGTGTTGGGATGACATGAGCCTCAGCGACGACACACCTGGACCACTCCTGGCAGGTGGCGGCGCGGCCGATGTGTTTGATATCGGTGACGGCAAGGTGTTGCGTCGCTATCGCGCGCTGCATCACGTTGCTACCTACGAGACGCGGGTCATGCGTTTCATGTTCGAGCAGTTCCGGGCTGGCCGCGGGGCGCGCGTTCCGGAAGTCTTCGACCTCCGCCCGGCTGATGACCCTATTCGCGACATCGTGATGGAACGGATTGACGGCGTGACCATGCTCGATGATCTGAAGCAGCGGCCGTGGAAGTTGTTCGCACACGCAAGCCTGCTGGCGCGGGTTCAACGCCAGGTCAACGACATCGTTGCCCCCGAGTGGATGGTCACGCCGACCACTGCTGCGGCGGCAAAACGTCACGACGACAGCGTCCTGCATCTTCATCTCCACCCGATGAATGTGATGCTGACCGCTCATGGGCCGGTTGTGATCGATTGGACAAATGCGTCCGGCGGCCCGGCCGGATTCGACGCAGCGTTGACCTTCGTCGAGATCAGCACCTTCGAGGTGAGCGGACTTCGCGATCAGCTGGGGTTACGCCTGTTCGCGTCGGCGTTCAAGCGGGCGCGCGGGAGCGGCGAAATCGACGCGTTCACCGCGACTGCGTGCGATCACCGTCTCGCTGATGCTGGCATTACGCCGGGTGAGCGGGCCAACGTCGGTGCACTTCGCAAACGCTTGGCGGTCAGCCGAAAAGGTTGAATCCGACCTCGGAATTGAGCACTCCGACGGCCCACGATCGCAGTGAAGGCGACGAACGGCGAGCTCGCTCATGGCTGGCAGATCGACTTGCGATAACATCACAAGTATCCGCGAACCCTCGCGGGGTCGGGTGTAATCCCCAACCGGTGGTGAGAGCCCACGACTCCTCAATAGACCCGGCAACCTAAAAAGCCGGAGAGTTGAGGACTGATCCTGTGCAATTCAGGAGCCGACGGTCAGAGTCCGGATGGTAGCGAGGGAGACGGGTGCGTCTGCCTGCGCCGACGTACCGGCGGGGCGTCTTGCCCTGCCTGTACACACGCTTGGAACGGCCGCCCCCGGATCCCCAGAACTGCGTCTGCACCTGCATGCGCTTGAACTGGGAGACAACTGAAATGTTCACGGGAATCGTGGAAGAACTCGGTGAAATCATCGAGCTGGATCGTCAAGGCGCTCGCCTGCGGATCAAGGCGAACGAAGTTCTGACAGATGCAACGCTCGGCGCCTCAATCGCTGTCAACGGGTGCTGTCTGACCGTCGTCGAATGGAAAACTGGAGCAGATGGTGCCGATGGATGGTGGGTCGCCGACGTGAGCGATGAGACCTTCGACCGGACCAATCTTGGCTCGCTGAGGCCGGGTGATCCAGTCAACCTCGAACGACCGGTTCGGCTGCAAGACCGGCTCGGCGGACACCTCGTCCTCGGGCACGTCGATGCGGTTGGGACGATTATCGAGCCTGCCCCCGGCCTCCGAATCCAGATGGATCGCGAGCTGTCGCGTTACGTCGTCGAGAAGGGTTCGATCACGGTCGATGGCATCAGCCTGACCGTCGTCGATGTTTTTGACAACGGATTTACCGTGGCGATCATTCCACATACCGAAGCGGCGACCACGCTGTCCAGTAAGGGCCCCGGTGGCCTCGTCAACCTCGAAGTCGACGTCACGGCTAAGCACATCGAGAAGCTGATCGCGTGGCGCACCGGTCCGGAATCCACCACGGAGGCAACATCATGAACGCATTCAACACGGTTGACGAAGCCATCGAAGCGATTCGCAACGGCGAGATTGTTATCGTGGTCGACGACGAGGACCGGGAAAACGAGGGCGATCTGATCATGGCCGCTCAGTTCGCCACACCCGAAAAGGTGGCGTTCTTTTTGCACCACACCTCGGGCTTCCTGTGCACCGCGATCACGAGCGAACGCGCCCGTGAGCTCCGGCTCGACCCGATGGTTGTCGAGAACACCGAGAGCATGCAGACCGCCTTCCTCGTCAGTGTGGACTACAAGCACGGCACGTCGACCGGCATCAGCGCGGGGGACCGCTCGGCCACGATCCAAGCGCTGATCAATGGCAGCACCCAACCAGACGACCTCGCACGGCCGGGCCACATCCTTCCGCTCGAAGCGAGGGCCGGTGGTGTGCTGAAGCGTGCCGGCCACACCGAAGCGTCCGTCGACCTCCCCATGCTCGCCGGTCTTGAGCCAGCCGGGCTGCTGTGTGAAATCGTCACGGCCGACAAGGTCGAGATGGCGAGAGTTCCCGAACTCACGGAGTTCGCCGCCCAGCACGGTCTGGTGATGATCACGATCGCCGACTTGATCCGCTATCGCCGCCGCAACGAGAAGCTGGTCCGGCGCATTGCGGAGGCGAACATGCCGACCGAGTGGGGGCAGTTCACATGCCACGCGTTCGAGTCGACGCTCGACGGCATCGAACACCTCGCCTTCACCGTTGGTGACCTCACCAACGGTGAGCCCGCGCTCGTGCGCGTCCACAGCGAGTGCCTCACTGGTGACGTGTTCGGCTCGCGCCGATGCGACTGCGGCCTACAGCTCGAAGCGTCGATGCGTCAGATCTCCGAGGCGGGCCTTGGTGCTGTCGTCTACCTGCGTGGCCACGAAGGCCGCGGCATTGGCCTTGGACACAAGCTCCGTGCGTACGAACTGCAAGAACAGGGCCGCGACACCGTTGACGCCAACCTCGAACTCGGTCTCCCGGTCGACAATCGCGAATACGGCATCGGGGCGCAGATTCTCGTCGACCTCGGCGTAACGCAGATGCGTCTCCTCACCAATAATCCGGCGAAGTACGGCGGTCTCGAAGGCTTTGGTTTGGAGATCGTCGAACGAGTGCAGCTGGAGTCAACGCCGAACCCCGACAACATTGCTTACCTGCGCACAAAGCGTGAGCGGATGGGTCACCTGCTGGACTTCGTAGAGCCAAGCGTGGAAGATTCCTGACGTGGCCACACCTGATTCACGCCCCACGCCCCTGTCTGAACTTGATGCCACCGACCTTGTTGTTGGCGTGGTGAGCGCGCGCTGGAACAACGAGATCGTCGATCGGCTCACCGCTGGCGCCCACCGGGCGATTGGAGCAACCGGTGCCGTCGCGCAGATGGCCTCGGCACCTGGTGCCTTTGAGTTGCCGTTCGTCGCTCGCGTGCTGATCGAGTCGGGCGACGTTGACGCCGTCGTCGTGCTGGGTGCGGTGATTCGCGGTGAGACAACGCACTACGAAATCGTGTCCCAAGGTTGTGCACAAGGGATCATGGAGGTGCAGATCGCGACCGGTATCCCGATCGGATTGGGCATTCTCACCGTCGAGAACATGGACCAAGCAGTGGCGCGCAGCGAAGCGGCGGGCGGCCACAATGTCGGTGAGGAAGCAACGTTGGCCGCCATCGAAATGGCACTGTTTGCAAGACGAACCCGAGCATCGCGGCCAGAGTGAGGCAGGTATGGTTCGGAAAACATGCGCGTCGGCACTTGTGCGCGCATGGTGAAGTCTGGTTGCCTGTGACGTATGGGCTCGACTGAAGCAGATCTGCAATCCCCAGCTGGCAAGCAAGCTGGGAAAAAGGGGTACACGGCGCCCAAGGGTCGACCGACCACGCACAACACGGGCCGCGACCGCGGCAACCGCGTCTCTCCTGTGATGGAGTGGCTGATTGCTGGCATCGTGTTCGTTGCCGTGCTCGCGGGGATTTTTTACTTTGGTCGAGGCCTGAACTCGGGCGGCGGTGGCCAGGGTGGTGCCATCGAAGCGCCGGCGACGTTCGTCGTACCCGACGCGCCTGAATTCGCCTGAATTTGCCGGTTGATCCTGCAGCCCCCGACTGGCGGGGCAGACCTTCGCCCCGGCCTGGTCTAATCTGATCTCGTGCCTGATACGCAGAGTGAGCAACCGTTGATCGGCGTCGTCATGGGGTCCTCGAGCGACTGGCCGACGATGTTGAAAGCAGTCGAGACGCTCGAGCACTTCGGCGTTGCGCACAAGGCTCAGGTCGTCAGCGCGCATCGGATGCCCGACGAGATGTTCGCGTATGCCGAGGCAGCACGAGGGCAGGGCCTGCGAGCGATCATCGCCGGTGCGGGCGGTGCAGCTCACCTCCCCGGCATGCTCGCTGCCAAGACCACTGTTCCCGTGCTGGGTGTCCCCGTGGCATCGCGCCACCTCTCGGGCCAAGATTCGCTCTACTCGATCGTGCAGATGCCCGCTGGCATCCCGACAGCCACGTTTGCCATCGGTGAGGCCGGAGCGACCAACGCAGCGCTGTTCGCCGTCGCGCTGCTGGCCAGTACTGACGATGACCTGCACACAGCGCTGCTCAAGTACCGGGCCGACCGGCGCGATCAGGCTGCTGCTTCAACGTTGCCGCCGGCATGAACAATCTCATCATCGTTCCTCCCGCAACCATCGGCATGCTCGGTGGCGGTCAGCTCGGTCGGTACGCACTCGTAGCCGCCAAGCTGATGGGCTACCGGACGCTCGTCCTCGATCCCGATCCGCATGCCCCAGCCGGAGCGGTTGCTGACGTCCACCTCGTTGCACCGTATGACGACAGCGCGGCGCTCGACCGCTTGGCATCCGAATGCGACGTCGTCACGACCGAATTCGAGAACCCGCCAGCCGAGTGCCTCGACCGGCTTGAGCAATCGACACGGGTTGCACCGTCGGCCAGCGCCGTGCGGATCGCGCAGGACCGGATCGCCGAGAAACATTTCCTTCACGCTGCCGGCTTTCCGGTTGGCCCGTTTGCCATCGTTGACGAAGCCCACCCAATCGACGCGGTCGCTG
>JBLIKS010000088.1:0-9172 GCA_047635555.1 Candidatus Azotimanducaceae bacterium | reverse complement strand
GCCACCACTGCCACCACTGCCGCCATTGGCGCCATTGGCGCCTTTGCTCGCCTCGCCGCCACGGCCTCCAGCACCGCCGGCGCCCGACCCGCTGCCGCCGTTACGCCCATTTGCAGACATGCCGGAGCCGCCAGCTTCGGCCACGCCATCGGTGTCGGGTGCAATGCCGCCGTTGCCGCCGTTGCCGCCGTTGACCGTGCTGCGCTCGATCGACAGCTGGTCGACGTCCGTGGCCGACACGCCAATACTCACTGCTCCGCTGCCTCCAGGAGCCCCTGCGCCGCCTCGACCCGACACCACTCGGCTGTCGATGAGGTTGACCTGCTGCGCGCCCGAAATGAGAACGCCGATCGATGACCCTTCGCCGGTGACGTCGGCACTCTTGAGCTCGAGCGACGCAATCCACCGCTCGGCATCACCAAATACCGTCATCGCCACCTCGTGACCAGTGATCACTGCGCGCCGATCCGCATCACGGTTCCATTTCTCATCGAACCCGCCGTAGACGCTCATGCCTGGTCCCAACTCGATCGTCGCATCGGACTCGTCATAGATGCCAACACTGCGCACGTAGAGATCGCTGCCTCTCGACGCAGCGGCTGCCGCAGCGATCGACTTAAACGGTAATTCCATCGTCCCGTCCCCCGCATCGCTTCCCCGCTCACCGTCGACAAACGCTGCCCGGCCAGCATCTTCGAAAACTCGGACGACGACGTCGTCAGTGGCAACACCATCGGTTCCTGCGACTTCGAGTGTGAATGCCAGCGTTGCAACCTCATCCGGTGCGATTGCCACGGCTTCGGCCCCGCGCAGACTGCCGACGCCAGCCGTCGCGTCAGGGCCATCGATCTGTGTCCAGCGCACCGCAGCGTTCGGCGTGCCCGGGGCCAAGTCGGCGGCAATGAGCCGGAACTCGCCGCCCCGGTTGACAGCGAGATCAAGACCCGCGTCGGCATTCGCAACGATCGGGACGGTCGTCGTGGGGACCGTGGTTTCGACCAAGGTTGTCGATGGATCCGTCGCTGCAGTCGTCATCGACGTAACCGGAACCGTGTCGAGCGCCGACGTGGGAAGCGCAGACGACTGTGCTGTCGTCGTCGCCGCTCCGCTCTCGCGGGTTGCAACGAACGCGATCATCCCGGCAAGCAAGACAACGACCGACCCGACACTGAGCCCGATAATCAGATTGCGCTGTTGCCGTTCGCTCGCCGTCAGCGGCGACCGGCGCGGTGGACCAGCTGGGCCTCGGCCGGGGACGGCTCGGTCGGAGTTCCAATCGTCATTTGCCATTCATCCGCCAACGGTAGCGATCACAGACCCCTGCGGTATGGGACCTCTGCTTTAGGCGTCGAGATGGCGGCGCAGGAACCCCAGCGCGGTGATCACAGAAAACTGCCGCATCTGTTCCCGAATGCCCGGCAGTCGGACCTGGCGGACCTCCTCGAAACCCGGACCAATCATGCCCACGAAGAGGGTTCCAGCGGGCTGTCCATCCTGTTCATCCGGCCCGGCGACCCCGGTGAGCGAGAGCCCGACATCCGCCCCAAGACGCTCCCGGACCCCAGCAGCCATCACTCGTGCGGCCGACTCACTGACCACTGGGCCGTCTGATACGCCGAGCAACTGCTGCTTGACCGAGGTCGCGTAGCTGACCACTCCGCCGACAAATACGTCGCTCGCCCCCGGAATGTCGGTGAGCCGCCCGCCAACGAGGCCACCGGTGACCGACTCCGCAACGGCCAGCGTCAGGCCGCGCTGCCGGCACAGGTCGAGAACGACAGATTCCATGGTGTCTTCGTCAGTTCCGAACACGAACTCGCCAATCTCCTCGCGAACCGCTGCTTCCCACTGATCGAGTTGTGCTGCGCAGTCGTCAGCCGTCTTGCCTTTCGCCGTGAGCCGGACCTTCAGACCGTTCCAACCACTCGCCAGAAAAGCGAGCGTCGGCGTGTTCGGCGTTTCCAACTGGTCGATGATGCCGTCCAGACGTTCGTTGAGACCGCTCTCGCTCTCGCCCCAGGTCCGCAGGACCCGCGAGGCAATGACGGCGCGTTCGCCGCTGCGCACGAGCAGGTCAGGGATGATGGCCCGGTGGATCATGTCTTGCATCTCGTGCGGGACACCAGGCACTGCGTAGACAACCTTGGCCACGCCATCAATCATGATCGGACAGATCAAGCCGGGCGCCGTCCCTCGGGTCTGGGGAATGACCGATGCGCCGACCGGCACCTCTGCCTGCTGCCGGTTGCTCTCGGCCATCACACGCCCTCGCGACTCAAACATTGCGCGGATGACCTCGACGAGCGCCGGATCTTCAATGAGTTCGACGCCCATCACCGCAGCGATTGCGCTGCGCGTCAGGTCGTCATGTGTCGGGCCGAGCCCTCCACACATGATGACTGCGTCGGCGTCGGCCAGCATCCGCCGGAGCTGCACTTCAATCCGGCCGATGTTGTCGCCGACCTTGACCTGCACGAACGAGTCGATCCCATGGAGCGCCAACTCGCTGCCCATCCAGGCCGAATTCGAATCAATGATCTGCCCGAGCAACAACTCGGTTCCGACTGCCAACACATCACAACGCATCCGCTCAGTGTGGCCCAAATTCGACGCTGTGCCAGGTCTCAGCGGTGTATCTCGGCGGCTACTGCGGATTGCGGGCGTGGTTGAGGTACTGGGCGCCGCTGATCAGGGCCAACACGACGGCAGTCCAGAGCAGGCACTTCCACAACCACGTGGCGTCGAGCGCCGTCCATGGCAGAAGTGCGAACCCGACCGCGAGTTGCTGCGCAAATGTCTTGTACTTCGCAAGTTTCGATGCAGGAACGCTGATGCCCTTACCGCTCACCAAAACCCGGTAAACGCTGATGATCAGTTCACGTGCGGCGATGATGACCACCGGAACGACCCAGAAGACATCGGTGCTGACCAGCGTGAACATGGCACCGAGAATGAGCACCTTGTCGGCGAGCGGATCAAGGAATGCACCCGCTGCGGTGGGGCCACGTCGCCGAGCGACGTAGCCGTCGATGAAGTCGCTAAAACACAGGACGAACCAAAGGAGGCAGGCAATCCATGCGCCACGCTGATGATTAGGAATCACCCAGAACATGACGGGCGACAACAGCAGACGGGCCGTGGTGATGGCGTTCGCCCAACTGGCAATCGACAAGCCTTGGCTCTGCGTTGCCTCCGTCGTTGCCACTACAGCGCTGCCGATTCCTCGGTGTCGAGCGATGCGACATCGACACCAGCAGCGACTAGATCAGGGCCCAATGCGTCAACGATCTCGACCTCGGCGAACTCTCCTACCGTTACATCATGGCCGACGTGGATGATGCCATCGATCTCGGGGGCTTCACGGTGGCTGCGGGCCACGCCCGGAGCATCGACGAGCACCGACATCGTTGTGCCGATCAGGTCATCGCGTCGAGCAGCAGTGATGTCGTCTTGCATCTCACGGAGCTCGGCGAGCCGCTCGTGCATCAGCCCGGCCGGCACGACACCTTCACCTTTTTTCACCAAGTCGGCGGCATAGGTGCCGTCTTCGTTGCTGTACGAGAAGAAGCCGCACCAATCGAGCTGGGCCTCTTCAATAAAGCGCAGCATCTGGTCGTGGTCGTCTTCGGTTTCGCCCGGGTAGCCGACGATGAAGTTGCTCCGGAATGCTGCTTCGGGCTCGCGTTCACGAATATCGCTGATGCGATTGAGGAAGCGCTGACCGTCACCCCAGCGGCGCATCTTGCGCAACAACGGCTTGCTGACGTGCTGCAGCGAAAGGTCGAAATACGGAACACCCGTGTTGCAGATCGAATCGATCAGGCCGTCGGTGAGATCGCTCGGGTACAAATAGAGCAACCGAACTCGGTCGACTTGTGCAGCCACGGCATCGATCAGTGGCACGATCGAGCCGGCACCCATTTCGTCGGGGCGGTCCTTGCCGTACGAGGCAAGATCCTGAGCGACCAACACGATCTCGCGTGCGGCCAACTGTTCGACCTCGGTGAGGATCGACGACACGTCACGGCTGCGCTGCGGTCCACGGAAGCTCGGAATCGCACAGAAACCACACGACCGATCGCAACCTTCAGCGATCTTGACGTACGCCCACGGCACGGCCGACTTCGGCCGAGGCAAGTTGAGAAGATCGAAGTCGGGCAGCGGCGCTTCGGATACGGGGATGAGCTTGCGCCCGCTTTTCAGCTTGGGCACTTCGGTGCCGTCACGCTGCTCGGGGCGCATGTTAAACGCCATGCCAAACCCGGCGACCTGGTCGACTTCCGGCAATTCTGCGGCCAGCTCGTCGCCGTAGCGCTCGGCCATGCATCCGGTGACGACGAGCTTCGAACCATCAAGGCGCTGGGCGTCGAGCGCCAAGATCGTGTCGATTGATTCGCGACGCGCCTCGTCAATGAATGCGCATGTGTTGACAACCACGAGGTCAGCCGCTGCGGCGTCATCGGTCGCTTCCATGCCGTCTGCAAGCAGTGCGCCGACGAGCTTGTCTGAGTCGACGTCGTTCTTCGGGCAGCCCAGTGTTTCGATATAGAACCGCTGCACCATGGCCGAGACGCTATCTGACGCCCATTCGGACACACCTTTACCCTTTTGTGCACGTTTGCGTCGACAAATCAGGTGGCATACCAACCAACTCGTCGACGCAAACGACTGAAGACTGTTATTGGTGCGCGAGTCGCAGCCCGAGACGCGGCCATGGGAACGAGACCAGCCGACCCGTGCCCGACAAAGTCACGAACGCCGTCGACATGTCGTCACCACCGAAACAAATGTTGGTCGTGAATATGTCGCCGGTGGCATGGTGCTCGGTGTGCTCTCCGTCGGGTGAGATCGCCGTAATGCCACCGTTGAGCAATGTCGCCACGCACACCCAACCGTCGTGATCCACCGCCAGCGAGTCGAGTAGTTGGTGGCCGGACAACCCGTGAAGGACGCGCGTCCGCCCGCCCGCCGCCAAGCGGCCGGGCTCTTCGAGCTCTCGCTCGAACACCCGCCCCGTATGGGTTTCGGCCCAGTACAGCGTCGTACCAGCAGGCGACAAGCCGATCCCATTCGGACCCTCGACCGGGAAAATGGCCTCGGTGATCGCCGAACCATCGCACTTTGCGTGATAGATCGCAGTGAGGTCAGCCGTCCGTGCGTCGAGGTCGCGGATGCCGTGATCGGTGAACCAGAATCCGCCGTGACCGTCCATTACCAGATCGTTCGGGGCTCGCAGCGGACGTCCCTCACACTCGGTGTAGAGATCGGTGACAGAGCCGTCGTGCAGATCTACCCGCTGAATCTTGCCGCCGAGGTATCGCTCCGGGTCGTAGCGGCCCGGTTGGAACCGGCCATTGCGTTCGATCGGCGTGAAGCACCCTCCGTTGTTGCACAAATAAATCGCGCCGTCAGGCCCGAGGGCCGCTCCGTTTGGACCGCCCGGTGTTTCAGCAACCCGTTCCTTGGTGCCATCAGGCCACACCCGAGTGAGGCAAGCGGAGAACAGTTCGACGACGATCACCGAACCGTCAGGCATCGCGATTGGCCCCTCGGGAAAACGCAACCCGTCGGTGATTTCAGTCAACTGCGGCGTCAGAACAGAATGAGCCATGAACCCATGCTCGCAGACCGCAGCGGTCTCGACTAGAGCTGGCCGTTTTGCTGGAGTAGTTCGAACTCTTCGACCGTCATCAGCACCGAGCGGGCCTTCGAGCCCTCACTGGGCCCAACCACACCGCGCGTTTCGAGGAGGTCCATGATGCGTCCTGCTCGAGCGAAGCCAACTTTCAGCTTGCGCTGCAACATTGAGGTCGACCCGAGTTGGCTGCGCACGATCAGTTCCATTGCCTGGCGCATCATGATCGTGTCTTCGTCTTCTTCGCCAGCAGAGAAGGCGTTGGCATCAGAGGTGAGATCCATCGACCCCATCAGCGACATCGGAGCAGCGCCGGGGGCACCCAGCGTTGGCGGCACGAGTGCGGGCCGATCGCTGCCGGCGAATCCGTGTGCGTCGAACTTGGGTGCGTCGTCGCCGTCTTCGACATCGGTCGAATGAATCGGTTCCGGTGCTTGGGCACGCCAGTGAGCAACGACTTTACGGACCTCTTCTTCGGTGATGAAGGCTCCCTGGATGCGATTGGCGACCGAGGAGTTGCCCGGGAGGAGCAGCATGTCGCCCTTTCCGACCAGCTTGTCGGCACCGGGCTGGTCGAGGATGACTCGCGAGTCGGTCAACGACGAAACGGCAAAAGCCATCCGGGCCGGGATGTTCGCCTTGATCACGCCGGTGATGACGTTGACCGAAGGGCGCTGGGTGGCAACGATGAGGTGGATACCGACGGCACGCGCCTTTTGAGCGATGCGGGTGATCGACTCCTCGACGTCGCGTGCAGCGACCATCATCAGGTCGTTGAGTTCGTCGACCACGATGACGATGTAGGGCATGTGCTCGTAGACCGGCGCACTGTCGGGGTCCCAGCCAATGGGCTGCTCGATCTCGCCCTTTTTGAAGGACTTGTTGTAGCCACCGATGTCGCGGTAGCCGACCTCAGAGAGCACGTCGTAGCGACGCTCCATCTCCTTGACCGCCCACCCGAGTGCGTTCGCTGCCTTCTTCGGGTTGGTGACCGGCTGCGTGAGCAGGTGCGGCAAACGCTGGTACTGCCCCATCTCGACCTGCTTGGGGTCGATCAGGATCAGGCGCACATCGTCGGGTGTCGTCCGCATCAGCAGCGACGTGATGATGCAGTTGATACCGGACGACTTGCCCGCACCCGTTGCGCCAGCGATGAGCATGTGTGGGGTGGATGCGAGGTCGAGGAAGACGGCCTTGCCCGCGATGTCTTTGCCGATCGCGACGTCCAGGGGCGAATCGGCCTTCTTTGCCTCGGGAGACACCATCAGATCGCCAAGTGCGACGAGCTGACGTTGATGGTTCGGCACTTCGACGCCAATGGCTGAGCGGCCAGGGATCGGGGCCAGGATGCGCACATCGGTCGCCGCCATTGCGTAGGCGATGTCTTTCTGCAGGTTCGTGACCTTCGCTACCTTGACGCCTGGGCCGAGTTCGAGCTCGTAACGAGTGACGGTCGGGCCGACGGTCATACCGATCAACTCGGTCTCGACATTGTGCGAGATGAGCGACTCTTGCAGCGTTTCGCCCCGCTTCTCGATGGCTTTCATGTCCATCTTTTGTTCGCCGGCGGTTTCAAGGAAACTGTTGGGTGGAAGGATCCAGTCACCGACCTGGACACCATCGGTCGACAGGTCACCCGGCTTGGATCCGGTATTGACTTTGGGTTTCGGTTTCGTCGCCGCACGTTTGCGTTTTGCCGACGGCCCGCCAGCAGCCTCGTCAGCTTCGCTCCACTCGTCACCGTCGTCTTCAAAGTCGTACAACTCGGCACCGGCCTGCAACGTCATCGGCTCGCCGACAACCGAACCGGGTACGGCGAATTCACCAGAGGCGGCCATCCCCGACGAGTCGTAGCTGCGCAGTTCGCCGCTCTCGTCGTGGTCGCTGCTTAATGTCGAGATGCTGCTGATCCCGGACCGGGCGGCACGACCCAGTGGACGGAGCAGCGTGGAAAGGAACCCACCCGTCGATGTGGCCATCGTACGCAATGACGTCTGGGTGATGAGGAGGCCGCCAGCAATCAGGATGGCGGTCAGAACCACCACGGCGCCGGGACCGGCAACAGCGGCTCGCAGCGGCTCAGCTGCGAGCGCGCCGAACCAACCTCCGGCTCGGCCAAGGTCGTCAGCGCTCGCCGAAATCTTGTCGGGCCCGCGGAGCAGGTGCAGCAGACCGAGCAATGAGAGGATGACCGCGGTCCAGCCGACCGCAAGGCGCACGGGGCTATACGAGCGACCACGCTTGACGAACGAGACACCGGTCGCGATGAGGATGAGTGGCATGGCGAAGCGCCCAAGGCCCATGAACCAGCCGATCAGCGTCTCGATGCCGCGCCCCAATGGGCCGGCGAGATCGACGTACACGGCGAGTGCGCACAGCGCTCCGCCACCAATGAGAGTGAGGCCAAGGAACTCGTGCTCGCGCCCATCGAGGACGCCACGCAGTTCAGCCGCTGCACGATTGCCGCGAGTGAGCTCGGGCGGGGTCTGGTCACGCACGTTCGAGGGCTGTTTCTTCGAGCGGCTGGCTGGCATCACCTCGGTGTCGTCTGCTTTCGACGACGCTCGAGACGTCTTTGCCGTGCGCGACGAACTGTTCACCGACGTCGACCGCTTGGCGGCCGACTTCTGATTCACAGCGCGCTTCTTGACAGGCGGCTTCTTCTTGGACGGACCCCACGTGGACATGACAACTCCAACCGTACCAACCGACTGCCACAGCGGTCCCGCATGGTCAGAACAGGCACTCATCGACCAAGGCCCGAAGTCCCCGAGCACATGCCGATCAGAGCAGATCGACCTCGATGACTGCGCCACTGGGAGCGACGACGATGTCGAGCACCCCACCCTGCTCAGAGCGCGCAGACACGACGTAACGCACGAAGCCGCCCGGGCCGCCCTCGACGCTGAATGCGTCGATCGTGGCGTTCGGCACGTCTTTTTCAACGCCATCGAGCACCGTTGCCTCGTCGAAGTCGATGGCGTCGGCCGTGAAAGTCTGGCCAGCAGCCCCGTCGATTCGTGGCGCAGGCGCTTGCAGCTCACCGTCGAGGTAGATATACGGCACCGCAGCGGTGCCCCCGTCAATCGCTACGAAGACATTCGTGAGCTGGGGTGTTGCTGTAATTTCGAAGAACTCTTGCGGCCCGCCAAGCGCAGCGTCGACCGCTGCAGCTGCTGCTGCGATGTCGCTGACGAACAAGCCTCCTCCACCCGAGGTTGTCTGGTCACTTCCGCCTGAGCAAGCAGCGAGAGCAATCAGTGAGGCAGCAAGCAGCAGCGAGCGTCGAGTCACCTTTGGAGTATGGGCCCGAAATCAACGTCCTTCAGCGACTTCTCGATATTTCTGGTCGGCAGCGAGCGGTGAGAACCCACGCCGAGATCGAGCGATCTGGACCGCTACGCCTCCATCACGACGGGAACGATCATGGGCTTGCGCTTGGTCCGATCGCTCACGAACTTCCCTGCGGCACGCCGCACCTCGCGCTCCAACTGCTCGACATCGCGGACGCCGTCGGCCAGCGCCTTTTCGACGCGC
>JBLIKS010000087.1:0-9256 GCA_047635555.1 Candidatus Azotimanducaceae bacterium | reverse complement strand
TGGTGGATGGCGTGGATCCCTTTGCCGATCTCGCCGCACCTGTCGGCTTGTCGTGCCGGGTCTACAAAACACCGGCAGGTTTGGCCGGGTCTCCGACGCTCGATCAACTCCGCTCGGCCGTCATCGGACACTGATCGGACGACGCGATGTCAGGCTGAGTGATCGTCTGGCTTGACGACGCGCGATGCAACGATGGGCAGCATCTTGACGGCGATCGCTGGAACCCGCTTGAGCAGTACGTCAAAGGCTCCACCCTCGATATGAAGCACGCGTGAGTCCACCGTGGCTGCAACTGTTGCGTTGTGCGTCGAGTGGGTGAGGAGCGCCATTTCGCCGGCGAAGCCGCCGGGCCCAATGTTCGCGACGTGTTGACCGCCGCGAGTGACCTCAAGGTTGCCGTCGATGACAATGATCAGCTCCTGAACGCTGGACCCCTCTGTGATGAGGACCCGGGCAGCGGGCACGCTGATGTCGGTCGAGATGTCGATGACCTCATCGAGCTCTCGTGTATCAAGTCCGGAGAGCAGCGGAACGTTCTGCATGTGCTCGCGGTAAGCATTCTTGGACATAGCGGTGAGCTCGTTTCTCGTCGTGTGGCCAGCATCGTACGTGCTCTTGTTGCACCGTCTTGTCATCGCAGCCGCGCGACGCGGCGTCTGGCGCTGCGGCTTGTGCCTTAGACGGTGATCATCGCCGGTTCAAAGTTTTTCGCCAATTCGGCCTGATGGTGTTCGAAGCGCTTGATCAGTTCGCGCGATTCTGGCGAATCGGGCTGGTCAGCGTTGTCGAGCAGGAACTGTCGGTACAGCTGAACGAGCGGGGTGCCATCGGTCGCAACGTCCAGATTCATCAATGCCCGGATCTCGACCTCGCGTCGCCGTGCCTCCTCGACAGTGTGCAGCGCATCGGCGAGCGGCATCGTGCCAGCGTCGACCTGCTTGAGCAGCAAGCATCGATACGCATGGCAGAGGAGCGGCCGCTCGGTGTAGATCGAACATCCTTTGTCTCCAAGTGCAGAACACGGTTGATCGAAGAAATGGCGTTCGTCGACCACGTGGACGGGAATCCGGAGGGCGCGGACACGCTCAGCTTCAGATGGGTCCGTAATCGTGACGGAAGAAAACAGGATGCCGTCGCAGCAGATCCCGCAGGCAACGCAGAGTTCGGAGCCGTCATCAAGGGGGGCGATGTCAGTCATCTTGCTCAGGGTACGACGTGGCGGCCGGCATACCGAGCGCTTCCTCGAGAACTGCCAGCCGGGCCTCCAAGCTTTCGACCCGCTGCGCCAGCGACGGGCCCGCAGGGGTTGCAGGGGTTGCAGGGGTTGCAGGGGTTGCAGGGGTTGCAGGGGGAGCGCCGAGGTCGTTGACGTCGGGCACCGTCTCGCCGAAGAGATGCGCCCACCGGTCCTGGCTTTGGCCCGAGCCTCGACCGATGTTGGCGACGTAGGGGTCGGCCTTGTCTGCCATTGCCGTGAGCACTGCTTCGATGTCGTCGGGTGACTCAAAGCCCGAGCCCTGCGATGTTGCGTACCGATCGGTCCGTGTCTTCAATTCGCCAGACGACTGCGGCCCACGCAACATCATCACGGCGAGCAACGCTTGCTGGTCGAGATCGATCCCGAGCGCGTCGATGAGAATGTGCCGGTGCTTGTCGGAACGGCCACTCCCGTTCGTCCGCGCCAGTCCGTTTTGGCGGACGAGAACCATCGCCGCGACAGCCTCCTGTTCGCTGTATTCGACGACCGGCTCACGGTTCGACTTTTGATTACACGCGTTGACGAGCGCGTTCGTCGACAGCGGATAATGATCCGGGGTCGTCGCACCCTTTTCGATCAGACACCCGAGCACGCGGATTTCTTTGACGGTCAACTCCATGTCCGCATCGTAATTCGCGTTGGGCCCGCCGGCTCGCTCCGACCACCTGGCGGCACAAAGACCGTGCCTCGCCTCCTGGCCAACGAAGCGTGAGTGCGACACTGGCCCCTGTGCCAGCGCTTCACCTTGACGTTCTCGACGTGTTCGAAGGATCGGACTCACATCTCCAATTCGACGACGGGACGAGCCGTTCGGCGCGCGAGCTTGCGGACGACGGTCGTCGACTCGCTGCCTGGCTGAGCAAGCAGGGCCTTGAGCCCGGCAACCGCATCCCGATCCGACTCCCCAACGGCATCGGATATTTGCGGCTGCTGCTTGCGTGTGCCGCGGGAGGATTCATCGCCGTGTCGGTCAACACGCGTTATAGCGACGATGAGGCTGCCGACTTGGTTGAGCGATCAGGCGCTCGGATGGTTGACGTCGTGGCTTCGCTTGATGGTGCTCCACCCGAATGGACAACGGCGACGCCCATGGGGCGAGTACGTAGACGGGAAGATCCGTTCGTCGTCTTCACCACGTCGGGCACCACGAGCCGTCCGAAGATGGTGCTCCAGCAGCAGTGCTCGATTGCCGACCATGCCGTCGATGCCGCCGCACGTTTCGGCTACCGATCGGACGACACGGTGTTGGCGGTGATGCCGCTGTGCGGAACCTTCGGCCTGGGCTCCCTCATGGCTGCTGTCGCCGCTGGCTGTCGCGTCGTCGTGAACGACTTCGCCCTTGCGCTGACGGCGGCCCTGATCGAGTCTGAGCGTGTGACCTGCCTGAACGGCAGCGACGACATGTTCCACCGGCTGCTCGTGCATGGCACCGACGTATCGATGGTTCGCCTCGGCGGCTACGCCCGTTTCAACACCAGCCTTGACGGCATTGTCGAGCGGGCCGCAGCGGCAGGTGCCACGCTGACAGGCCTGTACGGGATGAGCGAGGTGCAGGCCCTGTTTACGCTGCGCAACCCCGACGGCGACGCGGCCAACCGCACCCGAGCGGGTGGCACGTTGTCGTCGTCGCACGCGTCGTACCGCATCGTCGACGGAGAGCTGCAACTTCGCGGGCCGAGCCTTTTCGCTGGCTACCTGGCCGAAGGCGGCGAACACATCGACGCCGAGTTGACAGCCCAGCATCACGACGACGGCTGGTTCCGGACAGGTGACCTCGCTGCAGCCGACGGTGACCGCAGTTTCGAATACATCGCACGGATGGGTGACGTCTTGCGGTTGGGCGGGTTCCTCGTCAGCCCCACCGAGATTGAAGCAGTGCTGATGGACGACGATGCCGTCGATGCGGCACAAGTTGTCGCCATCGACCTGCCCAACGGAGCGCGCCCCGTCGGGTTCGTCGTCGGCGCTGGGGTGGGGTTCGTCGAGTCAACAGCGATTGACCGCTGCCGCGAACGGCTTGCGCGTTACAAGGTGCCGGTCCGTGTGCTTGCGATCGACGAGTTCCCCACGACTCCTGGGCCGAATGGCACGAAGATCCAGAAAACCGAGCTGCGCGCTATTGCCGCGCGCCTGCTGGGCGTCTCGGACGGATGAACCCCGACGTCACCCGGCGTTGAGCATCGTCGTGATCGCCTCGGTCCACGTGATCTCGACCACATCGATCGGGCGGCCCAGTTGCCGCTTCAAGACGTCGTAGCTCTCGAAGCTGGTCAGGAGGATCATGGTGTCGATCACGCGTTCGCGTTGCTCGTCGTTCATCTTCGCCAGTTCTGGTTCAAACTGATCGACGAGCTGTAGCCGAGCGATGTTGGTGATGACAACGAGGCCATCTCGGACGCCGTCGATATCGGCCAGACGGCGGCGAGCCAGCAACCCGAATGCATGTGTCTTGGCGAGCGAATGGAGGCGGACCGACGCGAAGACAGAGATCCGTTCGGACAGCGGACCCACCCCCGGATTGTCGAGTATTGCATCGCCCGCAGCTTCTTCGGCCACACGTCGGAACACCTGCATCGAGAGGTCGGACAGGTCGTCGAAGTATCGGTAAATCGATCGTCGAGCAACACCTGACCGGTTGATGACCTGGTCGAGCGTGCCTTCTTTACCTTCGTTCACCAGCTCGATGAACGTGTCGATGACGTGCTCGCGATTGCGGAGGCGGTTGGCGATTCGGCCATCGGACGAATCACGAGTTGTTCCGCTCACCGACTTGACGGCGCGTGCTTCGAAGAGAGCCGGAACGTCGGACTTTTGTAGAGACATCAGAATGCCAGTATCTCACGTGTGGGGCCGGATCCGGACACGTGGCCTCCGCCTTCACCCGTTTGGGCCATTCGTTGCGGAGCTGTTTGCGCTATTTTTCTGGGTCATTCGGCCTCGGTCGGGCTCCAGCCGACTGGCCTGAAATCGACTGCCACTTCCCATCGTGGCGCAAGGCAGGTTCGCCTCGCCCGACTGCATGAGCGGTGCCGTTGACGAGCACGACGCCGCCGCATTCAGGCAGCCCCCAGAGGTCGAGGTCATCTGGAACCGGCCAGCCTCGATTGGAACCGGGTGCCCAGTGCGGGAGCGCAAGCCCCCTCACGAGTCCGAGTCCGTCGACGATGTCGACTTCACGACCGGGGCGAACCATTTGACTGCACAGCACCATTGCGCCGGCAGATGCTCCAGAAATCGACGCACCGGCCGTGTGCATCTCGAGTAGCCGCGTCAGGACAGCGCCCGACAGCACAGCGCGCAGGCTCGCAGGTGATCCACCGGGCAAGACGATGAGCGAGACGGCGTCGGTCATTGCATCGACTGCAGCGCTGACCGAGTCGCGTGGGTCCGGCACGACGGCCACGTCGCTGCCGAGCGCGGCGTAGTGCTTCCTGGCGCGCTCCGACGCACCGGAGTAGTCGGCACCGGGTCGGGCAGCGCCAGCAATGACGGCGACGCGACCAGGGCCTGCAAGTTGCAATACCTCGGTATCCATTTCTCGGCAGCCTGCTGTGAACTCATTCCCACCCTGCAGACAGATCGCACCGGCCATCGACCAATCATCGCGCAAACCTGAGCTGCACCAGAGGTTGAGGTGGATGCGCCTGAGGTAGCTGCGCATGAGGGACGGGCGGGCCTCACGTCTTCACTGGGGTTCATGTTGGTAATGTCGATGGGGTGTGGAGGAGCGCCGCCTGGATCCTCGCCCCCGTGCTCTTCGTTTGTGCGAGTTGCAGCGCCAGCGACGCCGACGGATCACTCGCTGAGCCAGCTGCAACGACGGTGGCCGCGGCAATCACGTCGTCACCTACGTCGTCGACACCCACGTTGCCGACGACTTCGACCTCGGAAGCGGCTACGGCTGAGCCAGACGGCAGCGGCAACCCGTGCGTTGTCACTGTGCTTGTCGGGGATTTTCTTGCCAGGATCGCCGGACGCATTGACGACGCCTCGATCGAGGGAATCGTGGCCGAAAACCATCTAGTCGACGGACATGTCCTGCACCCTGGCGACGTCCTCGACGTGTGCATCGACAACGACGTCGACGACATCACTGGTGCATCGCTCGTGGCGGCGGACGCAGCCGTCGTCCGCCGCCAGCAGACCAAGCTCAACGAACTCTTTGCGCCGTATCGATTCGTCGATCTCGTCATCGACGGTGACTCCGGGCCGCTCACCCGCCAGTTGCTGTGTGCTGCTCGCCTGGGGTTGGGGCTCCCGGCTACCGGGGCGCACATGGCAGACGGTTCAGCGGAGGAAGAAACCCTCTTCGCTGCCAACTCCGTCTCGCTCCCCGATGGTGTCGCCACCTCGGCCGAGAAGTGGATCCTGATCGACAAGACCTGTCAGGTCATGTTCACCGGCGAAGGCGACCAACTCGTCAACATCTATCCGACCTCAACCGGAGAGTCGGGCCATGCAACGACGAACGTGAACTCCGTCAAGGCATTTCGATTCAACCCGGCGCTTGAGACCGAGGGATGGCACGACAGCACGAGCTTCCCCGTCGCTGCAGACAATCCGTTGAACGGCAACATGTATAAGCCGATCTACTTCAACGATGGCGAAGCAATCCACGGCGCGGGCTATGTCCCACCCACGCCGCGCAGCAAGGGGTGTGCTCGGACCTTCCCGCTGCATCAGGACGAGCTGATCTCGTGGCTCGGATTAGCCGATGTCACCGAGGCGATCTGGCAGACGGCGACGATCGGATTGCGCGTCACGGTGCAGGGCGAGTACCAAGACATCGACCGATGACCCTCGGTTCGCAACCGGGCTCTCGACAGTGGCATCGTGGAACATGGTTGACTTCGACGACGTGCTGGACAAAACGCTTGGCGGCATCGATTTCGACCGGCGCGAGCTGAAGGCGAAATACCTCGAAGAGCGCGACAAGCGGGTCCGTACCGACGCCAACGCGCAGTACATCGAGGTCACTGGCGACTTCTCAAACTTCGCCGACGACCCCTACGCCCAAGCAGCCGAGCGCGAGCCGGTCACCGACCACGTCGACATCGTGATCGTTGGCGGCGGATTTGGTGGTCTGCTGATGGGCGGGCGCCTCCGCGAGGCCGGTTTCGACGACATCCGTGTCATTGAGAAGGGCGGCGACTTCGGCGGCACCTGGTACTGGAACCGGTACCCGGGGGCGATGTGCGATGTGGAGTCGTATTGCTATCTGCCGATGCTCGAAGAGCTCGACTACGTTCCGAAGCACAAGTACTCGTTTGCCCCCGAAATCATGGAACACTCGAAGAACATCGCGACGCACTACCGGCTCTATCACAACGCCCTACTGTCGACCGGTGTCACGCACACCGAGTGGAACGACGACACCGGCCGCTGGACCATTACGACCGACCGAGGCGACGAGATGACCGCGCGTGTGATCGTCATGGCCAACGGTCCGCTGGACCGGCCAAAGCTGCCAGGTATCGACGGCATCAACGACTTTGGCGGACACACGTTTCACACCAGTCGCTGGGACTACGAGTACACCGGCGGTAGCAATGAGGGTGGCCTCGACGGGTTGGCCGACAAGCGCGTCGGGATCATTGGCACGGGCGCCACTGCGGTGCAATGCGTGCCGCACCTTGGGGCCGCAGCGAAGGAGTTGTACGTGTTTCAGCGGACTCCGTCGTCGGTCGACGTGCGCAACAACCGCGAGACACCGCCCGACTTTCTCGAAGGTCAAGAGACCGGTTGGCAGTACCGCCGGATGGACAACTTCAACAAGCTTGTCACCGGCGCCGACCAAGATGAAGATCTCGTCAACGACGGCTGGACCGACATCTTCCGCAAGCTCACCGGCATCGCTGCCAAGACCGCGTCGAAGGAACTCGGTCGACAGTTGACCCGCCACGAACGGGCCGAACTGATGGAGATGGCCGACTACCGCAAAATGGAATCCGTACGTCGTCGTGCCCAGGAGATCGTCGATGATCCTGACGTCGCCGAGTCACTGAAGCCGTACTACCGGCAGTTCTGCAAGCGGCCCTGTTTCCACGACGAGTACCTGCCGACGTTCAACCTGGCGAACGTCCACCTCGTCGACACTGACGGCAAGGGTGTCGAACGTTTCACCGAGACCGGCCTCGTCGCCAACGGTGAGCACATCGAACTCGACTGCATCATTTTCGCTACCGGCTTTGAAGTCGGCACGAACCACGTCCGCCGCGCCGGCTACGACACCGTCGGACGCTCCGGTCGCCAGCTGAGTGAAAAGTGGAAAGACGGCCTGCGCACAGTGCACGGTCTACAGACCGAGGGCTTCCCGAACGCCTTCTTCATGGGGTTCAATCAGGGCGCCGTCACGGTCAACATTCCACAGACACTCAACGAGCAGGCAGTGCAGATCGCGTACATGCTCGACCAGGTGCGGGCACGCGGCGGATCCCAGATCGAGGCAACACCCGAGGGTGAGCAAGCCTGGGTCGACGAGATGATTGACAAGGCGCGGCTCGGCGCGAAATTCCGAGCCGAATGCACGCCCGGCTACTACAACAACGAAGGTGTCGCCGACAACCCAAATGGCTTCTTCAGTGCAAACTACGGCGCCGGCCCTGTGAGGTTCTTTGAGATCTTGAGTGACTGGCGTGAGCAGGGCGATCTTGAAGGCTGCACCGTTACCTGACGTTCGTTACCTGACGTCGATCAACGGCGGGTCGCAGTCCGGTCGCGGTCAGCCGTGTTCGGCACGCATGGCGGTGCCGAAGATGGCATCGGCGAGCTGCGACCAGTACAGCTCGGGAATGTCGTGGCCCATCTGTCCGTACACGATGAGGTCAGCACCGGGCACAGCGGCGGCCGTGGCCTCGCCGCCCGACAGCGTGACGAGTGAGTCTTCGCGACCGTGCACAACCAAAGTGGGCATCTGCAGGGCGCCCAGCCGTTCGGTGCGGTCGCCAGTTGCCGCGATGGCGGCGATCTGGAATGCGGACCCCTGGGGATGGAAGCAGCGGTCATAGGTTTCGATCGCGCGGGCGCGGGCTTCGGCCGCATCGAACAACGATCCGGCGATGATTTTCGACATCGCGACGGTTGCCGTAATCGCCCCATCTCGATCGGTCGGAGGCGGTGTGAGGAGCGCCATGATCGCTGATGCTTCGGGCTGGCCGACGTCGGCGGCACCGGTCGTCGACATAATGCTGGTCATCGACAGGACTTTGTCTGGGTGCTCGATCGCCATCATCTGGACGATCATCCCGCCCATCGACGCACCGACGATGTGCGAAGCGGAGATGCCAAGGGCGTCAAGCAGCCCGACTGCATCGGCGGCCATTGTCGACAGGGTGTACGGAGCCTCGACCGGTTGGCCGGCCATCATCTGTGCGTACAGCGCCATCACGTCGGGCGGATCGCCAGCGGTCTTGGTCGAGAGGCCGACATCGCGATTGTCGAATCGGATGACCCGGAAGCCGCGCTCAAGCAGCTCCGAGATAAAGCCGTTGCTCCACAGTGTCATCTGAGCACCGAGCCCCATGACGAGCAAGAGCGGTGGAGCGTCCTGCGGGCCGAAGCTCTCGAAACAGATCTCGATGTCGTTCACTTCGATAGTAGGCATCGCAGGATCATGCCATCTGGCCTGGCTGCATTTGCATCCGAGCCGCTCCGCTCTCTCAGCATGTGCTGGGTCTTTTCATTGCCAGGCGGATGTCGTCAGGTGAGATCGCTCGGGAGGACGCGCCCGGCCACGCGTGCCGCAACTCGAGCGAGCGCAATATAGGGCTCGCGTTGGTCCTTCTCGAGCGCATCGAGGTGGGCGCGGACCGTTGCCCAATCGCCACGTACGACGGGCCCGGTCAGCGCAGCTGTCGACCCGTGTTCGGCGACGTCGGCGAGTGTTGTCTGCATCATTGGCCAGAATCCGGCTGGGTCGATGTCGAGCCGACCCGCAAGCGCTTCGACCTCGGCACAGAGTGCAACAAGGTGATTGGCGGCGACCGATGCAGTTGCGTG
>JBLIKS010000086.1:0-9343 GCA_047635555.1 Candidatus Azotimanducaceae bacterium | reverse complement strand
AAGGGCATCATGGCCGCCAAGGCCAAGCCGGTTGACACCGTTACCGCTGCCGACCTTGGCATCGAATCCGTGTCCTGGGCCCAGCAAATCACATCGGTCGATGACGCTCCCGCCCGCGAGGCTGGCGAGGTCATCGAAGACGATGGCGAAACATTCAACAAGATCGTCGAGTTCCTCGACGGACTGAAGGTGATCTGATCATGACTCTCAACAACATCTGGGTGTTCGCCCAGGCAGACGGCGATACCGCCAGCACTGCCACGCTCGAACTGCTCTCCAAGGCCAACACGCTCGGCGGTTCGGTGACGGCATTCGTCGCTGGCTCAGCCGGTGGGGCAGCTGCTGCGTTCGCCGATCACGGCGCCGCAAAGATCTACGAGACTGGCGACCTCGCTGGTGCACTCCCGGGTCCTGCGGTTTCGTCTGCAATGCAGGCCGTGATCAACGGGGGCGATGCTCCTGACGTGATCATGTTCCCGCAGAACTACGAAGGCCGTGACGTCATGTCCCGCCTGTCGGTCAAGCTCGACCGTACGGTGCTCACCAACTCGACCGACATCACGGTCGACGGCGATTCGGTGACCGTGCAAACGCCGATTTTCGGTGGCTCCAAGCTGGTGAACTCCACGTTCACCGGTGAGCGTCCGTTCCTTGCAGCTTTCCGTCCAAAGAGCTTCGAAGCAGCTGGTGGCGCTGGCGCCGCTGGTGAAATCGTCGCAGCCGCTGCTGGCGAGCTCGGTGCAACCGGAGGTGCAACGGTCACCGCCGTGCATGTCGAAGAAACCAGCGGCCCGAAGCTTGACGAGGCAGCTGTTGTCGTCGGTGGCGGTCGCGGTCTTGGTGATGCCGAGAAGTACGAGATGATCGAGACCCTCGCCAAGCTCCTCAAGGGTGCACCTGGCGCATCACGTGCGATCGTCGACGCCGGTTGGGTCCCGTACAGCTACCAGGTCGGCCAGACCGGCAAGGTCGTCAAGCCGACCGTGTACATCGCTGCTGGCATCTCTGGTGCCACCCAGCACATGGTGGGCATGAAGGGCTCGAAGAACATCATCGCGATCAACAAGGACAAGGAAGCGCCGATCTTCGGTGTTGCTGACCTCGGCATCGTGGGCGACGTCCACAAGGTCCTCCCACAGTTGATCGCCGCCCTCGAAGCCCGAGGCTGATCATCTGTTTCCGAATTGAATCGAATTGAAAGAGCCGGACTCGTTCTTCGAGTCCGGCTCTTTGCTTTTTCTCACTGGTTCTCTCCTAAGCTCCGCCCATGTCTGCTCTCATGGTTTGGATCGATCAGGACCTCTGCACTGGAGACGGCATCTGTTCAGAGATCTGCCCCGATGTCTTCCAGGCTCGTGACGACGGTCTCTGGATCGTGAAGGAAGAGGCATCGCACTTCGGTACGACGATTCTGTTCGACGGTGGCGACGGTGACGGTCATGGCCCCGACATGGGGAATGGCGTTGCCCGCATTCCTGACTCGCTCATCGACACAGCTGCCGACGCGGCCGAAGAGTGCCCCGGTGAGTGCATCATGATCGAAGTCAGCGACCCCGCCGTGATCAGCGCCCGCGGCGTCTGACCGCTCTCTGACCGCGATCGGGCTATACGGCGTCGCGAGCGCTGATTGCCCAAGCAACGCCTTCATCAGGATCTTCGATCGCCAGCTGGAGTATCCAGCCGATGGCCGGTTCGAATGCATCCCAGCGGAACCATTCCAGATCGTTGAGCACTTGACCGATTTCGTCAGGGTTGACCGGCCAATCGTCGAGGATGTCACCGAGTGCGCCGATGACCCACCAGGCCCCGAACCGGCCGCTTGAGGCTCCGCGTCGTCGCCCGTGTGCGCCGCCGCTCGCACCGGCCCAGGCCAGCCAGGCAAGTGCCTCGGCTGGTTCGAGTGGAGCGATTCGTGCGCGGCGGACGCCAAGGGCACCGATGGCTGCTCCGATGTCGCCTTCGACACAGACGACCTCAGCGCGCCCATTCGATCCGCTGGTCCACGGCTCGAGGAGTTGACGGACCGCCAGTTCGACCTCGTCGTCGAGACGTTCGGCATCGCCAGACGTCTCGATGTCTTCCCAGGCATCGGACAGGTCGGGGGCCGGAAACTCGGCACCGTTGTCTGAGTACGTGGCGACCTCGTACCGGGGTTCCCAGCCTTGCACTTCGGTCGGGATGTCGAGGACGGGAGCGAGCTCGGGGTCGTTGACGATCTCGCCCCGTATTGCCCGCTCGTGGGCCACGAAGGCAGCATGTGGGCCGCGGCCGACTTCACCTTCGAGATCGATCCAGGTGTGATGCTGTGCAGCAACCTCGGTGAGCGGGCCGGTGGTGAAGCGTCCGGCCAGCCCATCGGCCTCGTCGAGAACGATGCCAACGAACGGAGGCGGCGCGAGCAAGGCCAGCCGGTATTCGGCAAGCGTGGCTGCTGGCCACAGCTGGCGGCCGGTCTTTACGGCTGACCGAGAGCGATCACGCACACGCAACAGCCCGTCCCAGTCTTGTGACGAACAACGGTTGTCGATCATCCGCACCAACCCGTCAAGGTCGGCCGCATGGATCAGATCTTGGAGATCTTCATCGGGCTCGAAGTGCGGCTCGTCGGACATATCGGCATCCTTCCACGAAAGCGTCCACTTCCCCACTGGTCCCAAGTGGACACGCGAACGAGTCGCTTGTCAGACGAGAGGCCAGGGATAGCGCTGACCGGTTGGGTCGGTGGGGAACCGGCGATGTTTGACGCACCAGGTGGCTCGGCCCTGGATTGCTTCGACTTCGTCGTCGCTGAGCAATGCCGCGATGTCCAGCGGGATCAGATCGACGAGTTTGCTGACCTTGTCGAGCATGGGCTCGGGGATCGCCTCGTCAGCGAAGTCCCAGATGACGGTGCGGAGCTTGTACTCGGCAGCAAAGCACAGGCCGTGGTCGATGCCCCAGACCTGGGCGGGCACGTCCGTGCCATCGCCGAGCGTCTTTTCGGGGACGAGGATGCAGTGGCCGCTCTTGCGGTCGGTGTTGTTGCAGATGATGTCGAGCAGCGCCAACGCCCGAAATTGATCGTCGAGGTCTTGTCGCACTTGTCGAATCGTGAAGTAGTGCTCGGCGAAGTCGCCAGCAACGAACCACTGCACCGATCCCTCGCCGGCTGGGCCGTCACGGAGCACCGTTGGCGGGATGACCCCGAGGCCGAGCGCCTCACTCATGCGATAGGTCGCTACCTCGCGACGGTGCAGGCCTGGCTCGAAATCCCAGAGCGGTCGCTCGCCACGCATCGGCTTGTAGATCGCCGGATGCGACTTGCCTTCGTGCACCACATGCACGAGAAATGTGGCATTGCTGCTGTATGGCATCCGCCCTTCGATCTCGATCTCACCGTGCAGCAGGTGCGCGATGGGGTCGACGATCGAATCGATGCGAAGTTCGACTCCGCGGTCTTCTGATTCCTGCTCGTCCGAATCAGACTCGTCGTCCCAACCATCGTCAGGTTCAACCTCGTCGAGGGCCATGTCGTCATTTGACATGTTAATTAGTTCATACGCGGGCAGGCGTGGCCGTCAGGATCGATCGGTTGTGTGCACCACTGGCAGTCAGGGCGGCCCGATCCGACGAGGCGATCGGCGTGATCGCAGAAGGCCGCGGCCTGGCCGCGGCTGACATACATGCGGACATGGCCGCGATCGTCGTCGATCATTTCGCCGTCTTCGTCGACATCGCCAACTTCTTCAAGTTGGATGAGGAGCTTGTCGGTGGCTCGGTCGTAGCCGAGGCCGATCGGGCCGAGTACGAACGAGGCATCGATGGGCTCTGCAAGTTCGAGAGCGCCAGGCATCGGCCGATCTTCAGGCGGTGGCAGATCGCTGAGGACCTTGCGGAGGTACTGGACGATCGCCGCAGTCTGCTGCTTCTCGCACTTGACCGTGACACGCTGGCCTTCAGACCTCACCTGCATGAAGAAGGTGCGGTTGCCAGGCACACCAACGGTGCCGGTCGTGAATGCGTCGACGTTGTCAAATTCGTAAAAGACGCTCATGCAGGCTTCAACTCGGTGAGTGGCCGGCCGGTCGAGTTGACCGCGAGCACAATGGGGCCGCCGGCGTGCCAGGTGACAGCACTAATCGACGCCGGGCTGATGACAATGCGCTGGAACAGGTCGATGTGGGTGCCCATGGCGTGCGCAACGGCTGCCTTGATTGTGTCGGCGTGGCTGACGCAGACGATCGTGCCGCCGGGGTGCAGCTTGCGCAGCTTGTCGAGCGCTCCGACCATACGGGTCTGCATCTCGGTGAAGCTCTCGCCGTTCGGGAACCGGAACGTCGACGGTGCACGTTGCACGGTCTGCCACTCCGGGAGCTTCATCAAATCCTTGAGTTCTTTGCCGGTCCAGTCGCCGAAGTCGCATTCGAAGAGGCCGCGTTCGATCTGCGTCTTCAGGCCGCAGGCGGCTGAGATCGGCGCAGCGGTTTCTTTGGCCCGCTCGAGCGGCGAGCTGTACACGGCGTCGATCTTGAGTTCGGCGAGACGAAGTGCGGCGATTTTGGCCTGCTCGTGGCCCAGGTCGGCGAGGTGTAGGCCCTTGGCGCGACCCGGCAAGACTTTGCCAGTCGTCGGTGTCTGGCCATGACGAACCATCAGAATGGTCGTCGGCCTCGGCCCCTGGTTGGCACCACTCTTCTTCGGAGCAGCCTTGGTCCGAGGTGAGCTCTTCGTCGCCGCTTGCTTGGCGGCACGCTTGGGTGCTGCTGATTTCTTGGTGCCAGTTGTTGTCGCCATGCGGACTCCAACCTACTGTCGGTTCCAATGCCGACGCCCGCCGAGCGCACAAAGTCACTGAAGGTTCTGACCCAGGAGATCCATGGCTGTCGGGCCTGCCCGAGGCTGGTCGAGTGGCGTGAGCAGGTGGCTGTCGAGAAGCGAGCGGCGTATCGCGACGACGACTACTGGGGTAAGGCAATCTCCGGTTTCGGCGATCCAGCCGCACAGATCGTGGTTCTGGGGCTCGCTCCTGCCGCCCACGGAGCCAACCGGACCGGGCGGATGTTCACCGGCGACCGCAGCGGCGACTGGTTGTTTCGCTCGATGCATACCGCCGGCTTGGCCAACCAGGCCGAGTCAACGTCCAGCGCCGACGGATTGACGCTCACCAACGCCTGGGTCACGTCGGCCGTCAAGTGCTCCCCACCCTTGAACAAGCCCACAACGACTGAACGCGACGAGTGCCGACCGTTTCTGGTGCGCGAACTCGAAGCGCTGTCTGGTGCGACCGTCGTCATCTGTCTCGGCACGTTCGGGTACGACGCAGCGATGAATTTCTTTGGTGTCCGTCCGAAACCGAAGTTCGGTCACGGAGTCGAAGTACCCGTCATCTCACCCGAGGGCCGCAAACTCACCGTCATTTGCAGCTATCACGTCAGCCAGCAAAACACGTTCACGAAGCGGCTGACCGAACCAATGCTCGACGCTGTCTTTACTCGCGCCAACGAACTCGCCGGTCACACTGTGCCAGGCACAGTGTGACCGCTCACTCAGGAACCAAGCGCGGCGACGAGTGCCTGCGCTGACAGAGCGTGTGCGAGCCGAGCGTCACCGAGTTGATCGGGGAGCGAGTAGAAGGCGTGGATTTGGCCGGAGAAGTGGACATGACTCACCACGACTCCGACCGATGACAGCCGATCGGCGTATGCGATGCCCTCGTCTCGGAGCGGGTCAAAGCCAGCGGTGATCACCAGCGCCGGCGGACCAGCGGCCAACACCTCATCCGATGCGAGAAACGGTGAAACACGTGGGTCATCGGGCGTGCCCTCGCTGCCTGACAGGTAGTGGTCGGTGAACCACTGCATCGAACTCTTCGTCAGGAAATAGCCCTCGCCGTTCTCGTCGTAGGACTCCGTGTTCATCCGGACATCGACCACCGGATAGATCAACAGCTGGAAGCCGAGTGGCACGGTGGTTTCGTGGCAGACGACGGCAGCGAGGTTCGCGCCCGCTGAGTCGCCGCCGATGGCAATGCGCGTCGGGTCGATGCCGAGTTCGTCGGCGTGTTCGTAGGCCCACAGCGTTGCTGCACTGCAGTCGTCGAGCCCCGCAGGGAACGGGTCCTCGGGCGCAAGTCGGTAGTCGACGCTGAGCACAGTCAACCCGCTGCGGTTGGTCAGCGATCGACAGACGTTGTCGTGGCTGTCGAGATCGCCGATTACCCAGCCGCCTCCGTGGATGAACACGAGCAGCCCTGGCGTCGTTCCAGTTGGTGCTGCGCGATACAAGCGGGCGGGAACGCCGCCGGCGTCAATTTCGACAATCTCGTGGCACTGCTCGGTCGGATCGGCCGCTAGTGCCTTGCGGGCGACCCGCGCTTCGGCTGGTGGTTGCGAATCAAGCGGCGGTGCACCGATTGCCTCCATCATGTCGAGCAGCGTGCGAGCCTCGTGGTGGAGCGGCATCCCCACATCGTGCCAGTAGCCTTTCGCCTCTGTGAACTCGAAGCGCCAGCCCCGCCATACTGCGACCACCCGTCGCCTGCGAGTTGCCGGTGTCGCTGTCGTCGCCGTGCTCGGTCTGAGTGCATGTAACTCTGATCCGGGCAACCGGCGCGTCGCCGAAGACATCGTCGATACAGCACTCATTCAGGGCCAGATCACGCAGGAAGTCCGCGACTGCCTGTTTGACAAGCTCGAGACCTATTCCGACTCAGACTACGAAGCGATCACCAAGGCCGCGACCGACGCTGGCCCCGGTACGGCGCTCGACCTCTTCGAGGCCGATCTCGCCGAATGCAGCAACTGAACAACGATTGAGTAACGGCGTGACGCCAGGCGCCACGCCGTCCTGATCAGTCTTTCTTTGGTTCTGACGCTGGCTCGGCTTTCGCCTCGGCGGACTTCGGCTCGTCAGGCTTCGCATCGGCTGCCGGTTCGGCCGTGACCGCTGCAGCCTTCTTCTTGGGTGGCGGCACACCAATTGCCGGCGCGAGGTCAGCTCCTTCGGGCCAGCGCCGCCGGCTGACGATCGACAGCAGTCGCAGCAGACGCATTGCGGTCTCGTCGGTCTGCGCGGGCTTCGCGAGGATCGAGCCGTCAGCGATCATTCGCTCGATGACTTCCTCACCGAGTTCGGTGCGCACGATGGTCAGTGTCCAGTCGTTGTCTTCGCCAATGCCGCCAGTGGCGACGTCAGAATGTTCGGCCGCGAAGTCGGGGCAGGTTTTGCAGCCTTCGCGAGTCCAAGCGTGGCATTCCTTCAGGTTGATCTCGTGGTAAGAGCCATCTTTCATCCAGATTTGGAAGGCGCCCTTAATGTTCATCTTCACCATGTCTTGCTTCTTCAGGCCGTACTTGGCCTCGAAGAGTTCTTCGAAGATGGCGTCATCGAACGTCTTGGAACAGAGCAGGCCGATGTTGAACAGGATTGACTTACCGACTTTGCCAGCCTTGCGATCCCACATGACCGGCGGCGATGAGGTTTGGCAACCCATGCCGACGAGGGCGAGCCGTTTGAAGCCTTTTTCTTGGGCCTCGCGGAGTGCGAGCGGGTTGGCGCAGTAGGTATAACGCGAACCTGCGGTGGCGAGGATCTCTTCGCGGGTCGACACGACGGCCGGCTTGGCCTTCCACGCGTCGTCCTCTTCGACGCCAGACACGAGGGCGGCGTCGATGTAGTCGTGTTCGCGCAGCCAAATGAGCATCGCCGACACGAGGCCGCCGTCTTGGCCCATCTTGTTGACCATCTCGTCGCTCGCACGGGTGAGGTAGAGCTGACGCCAGATACCGGCCATTTCGTCGGGTTCGCGGACACGGCCGAACAGGTGCATATCGGCAGCGGGCTCCCAGGCCCGAAAGCGAGGGCAGGCACGGGTACATGTGGTGCAGCCCTTCTCACCGTGGATGCAGTTGTCGAGGCCCAACTCCTCTTCGATGTGGAATGGGATGTACTTGCCCTCTTCGTGTTCATACCCAATCACGTCGTGGGGGCAGGTGACGACGCAACCAGCGCAGCCAGTGCACAGGTTGTTGGTGATGACTTCGCTGTACAGCTCTTTCCACTGCGCGGTCCAACGCTCCTTCTTGGGGGCAGCGTCGGCTGGCGTTTCAATCGTTGTCATGCAGGCGACTTTACGCCGCGTGGCCGCGGCAACATCAACCCACCCGCCACCGAATCTCATGCCGCGTGAGTCGGGCGTCCTCTCCGACGTTGGAAGCACCGATCTGCATCCAGCGAGCGCCTGTCGTACCGTGGAGATTGTGCACCGCGCTAGGGACATCAACTCGCTCGGCGAAGCGGCCCGTTCCTTCGCCCGATCGTCGTCTGGCCGCGTGGTTACCGTTGCGACTTGTTCGGCGGCTGTCGTCCGTTTGGCATTGGGCGACTGGTCGTTCGGCGACGCGCTTGGGGTACTCGCGGTCGTTGTTGCACTGGGCCCGGTGGAGTGGATCATCCACCGTCGACTACTGCATGCCGAGCCCGGCTCGACGCTGGCCGAGCTGCTGGGCACACGCGACTCTCATGAGCGGCACCACCGTGATCCGGATGACATGGAGTGGTTACTGCTGCGTCGACCGAATGCGATTGGATCGTGTCTGGCGATCATTGCTCCGGTGGCCCTTGCAGCTGGCGGCCTTTCACTGCTCGGCGTTTCTTCAGCCCGAGCGATCGGGGCCACCGTCGTGTCCGCAGGGCTCGTTGCTTTGCTGCATTACGAGTGGGTCCACCTGCTCGTACACTCGCGGTATCGTCCCCGTTCCCGCTATTACTCCCAGCTCGCCAAGAACCACCGGCTCCATCATTTTCGGAATGAGAGCTACTGGCTGGGGGTCACGATCGACACCGGCGACCGGCTGGCACGGACCCTGCCGGCCGACCGCTCAGCTGTGCCGCTGAGTGAGACGGCGCGGACCCTCGGCTGAGCCATGTAATCTTCGCGGCCGATGATTGAGGTGATGCCCACTCCGGACTTTGCCACGTATGCGTGGGTGCCGATCAGCATCGTTGGCGGCGTATTGCCGAACGTACAGGTCACCTGGGCCGATGGGCTCGATCTCGACTGCTACTCGCTCTGGCTCTTCGAGAACTCGCGAGCAATCGATCCGGTCACCCGAGAGAGCACAGCCGACCCAGCCGACTTGCCCGAGCCATTTTTCCTGTCGACCGCTCGACGAACCGATGACGGGGCGCTTGAGCTGACCTGGGGCGATGGTGTGCAGTCGATTGTTCACCCCGGATGGTTGCGGGCGGTCGCTACTCAGCGTCACCGACCCGAAGCGGTTCCTGGTCCGTTGACAATCTGGACGACCGACATGCTCGACGAACCGCCGTCTTTCGATGGCGCATCGGTGCTTGACGACACTGC
>JBLIKS010000085.1:0-9374 GCA_047635555.1 Candidatus Azotimanducaceae bacterium | reverse complement strand
CATCAACCTCACGCCTTTTCCGATTTTCTGAGCTGGTACATCTCGACGATGCCACTGATCGTTCCTGAGAAGTCCTCGCGCAGTTCTTGGTCCGTCACCCGCTCGACCTGCCAGCCGATCTTGCGCAAGAGCCGATCGCGTCCTTTGTCGTACTGCGCATCGAAGCGGCCCCCATGCCAGGTGACGTGATCGACCTCAACTGCCCACCGCAGGTCCGGTAGCGCTCCATCCGGGTGGATGACTGATCCGTCGGGCAAGCGAATGGGATGTTGGCGAATCAATTCCGGTACGCCCGATCGTTCGAGCGCGCGAAGTACGCGCAGCTCGAGGCCTGACCCGGCAGGCTTCTGCCACACCGACCGCTGCGAATACACCCGTCGAACTCGGGCGAGCCCAGGGCGCCCTTGCTGCCCGAGCTGTTGAACAACGCTCCAGAGCGTCGGCGGCGACGCGTGTTTGTCGAGGACCCATTCGGTGAGTCGTTCGAAATGCGGATCGTCGAGATCGCGGGCACAGTCGAACCAAGTTCTCGGCGGAGTGGCAATCCGAATGCCGTCGGGTCGAATGACGAAATCCTGCTCAGTCATTCGGTTTGAGCGACGGACGAGCACCCCACGCTCCAGCGCGTTGCGTCCGTGTTCGATGAGGACGATCGGATGGTCGGTGCGGCGAACATGCCGAAACTGCCAGAGCCTCGCTGCCGATGGACCCGTGACGATTGCTGATCGTTCCGCAAGGCAGGCTGCGGCGCATCGGAACTCAAATGTCTCAGGAGATGTCACAACTCGATACGTCTGGCGATGGTGGACAATAAGTTCGCGCGCTGTGATGCAGCGTCGAATTGCGCTCGGTGCGCACCCGTCACAGATCAGTTCGGTGTGGTGCACCGCGCCGTGGCGGGCTGCGATTCGTGCAGCGAGTTCGGGTGATAGACGGATCATCAGGGCCTCCAGGTTCGAGAATGAACGTGGGACGTGAGTCCGAGGTGGGGCGAGAACCCGAATGGCCGACCCTATCGACAGCGTCCTCATTGGCGCAGAAAACGTCAAAGGCGTGAGGTAGGTGCGCATCTGGTGCGCACCTACCTCACGCCCTCCGTGAAGAAGCGGTAGAAGAAGTGGTGAAGAAGTGGTGGGTTACTGGGCTGGTGGCGGCGGGGGCGGCGGGGGCATGGTGCCGCCGCCATCGTTGCTGCCACCCGAGAAGCTCGCCTTGAGCTTGTCGATATCGGTCAGGTCGGACAGTTCGCCGCCCGAAGCCTGGAAATTGAGGTACGCACCTGCTGCGGCAATGCCCGCCCAGACCAGTGCGCCGTACATACCGATGCCGCGTGATGCGAAGTCGAAACGGGCACCCAGGATGACGCGAAGAATCATGAGGAGCGTGGCGAGGCCGGTGGCTCCGAGAAAGATGAGCGGCCACGGCTGGGTCTCTGCGAGCGTGCCATTCACACGCAAGAAGGCGAGAACAGCCACCGCGACCACCAGCAACCAGGCGATGCCGCCGGTAAAGAAGTAAGCGAACGGGCTATCACCGCCGGCGCTCCCGAAGCCGGTGTCGACCGTGGTCCAGTCGAGGACGAAGCCGAAAATGAGCATCGCTGCACCGCCCCCGATCATGAGCCAATCGGGCGTCTTAAATTTACTGAAGTCCATGTCGGACCCTTTCCGAATACTTGCCTGAGCACTTGTTGTCGAGATTGAGACGACAGACGCCGCCTTGTGATGTTGGTCACACAGACCACAGATGAAACGTAGCCGCTCCGGACGAGGCAGCGCGAGGTATTACGACCTGTGTTGGAGACATTTGTCGGCGCGCGGGAGGTCGCCTGTCTACGCTCGGTGCCGTGCCCACCGCATTGCTTTCCGTGTACGACAAAACCGGAGTCGTCGACTTCGCCCGCGCCCTCCGTGAAATGGGGTGGTCGATCGTCTCAAGCGGCGGGACCGCCAAGGCAATTGCGGCTGAGGGGATCGACGTCACCGACGTGGCGGATCTGACTGGTGTGCCGGCAATTCTGAGTCATCGAGTGGTCACGCTGCACCCGAAGGTGCACGGGGGCATCCTCGCTGACCCAACCGACCCCGAGCACCTTTCCGACATGGCCGAGTACGGCATCGAGCCAATCAGCCTTGTCGTCGGCAACTTGTATCCGTTCGGCCAGAGCCTCGACGACTTCGAGCACGGCAGCGGATTGGCAATCGAGATGATTGACATCGGTGGCCCGGCAATGGTCCGGGCAGCGGCCAAAAACCACGCGCACGTCGCGGTCATCGTCGAACCGAAGAGCTACGACCCGGTGATCGCCGAACTGCGTGCTGACGGCGTTTTGTCTGTCGACACCAGGCGCCGGCTCGCCCGGGCAGCGTTTGCACACACGGCGGCGTACGACGCAGCGATCGTCACGTGGTTCGACGACAACGATCCCGACGTCGCCGACGAAACAATCGAAGTTGACGACGTCGAGACGGCAGGCGCCCTACCTGCATCGATCCACCTCGCGCTCTCGAAGGCGCAGTCGCTGCGTTACGGCGAGAACCCGCACCAGGAAGGCGCGCGGTACCGCCAAGCTGGTGCCACGAGCTGGTGGGACTCGATGACCCAGCACGGGGGCAAGGCGCTGAGCTACCTCAATCTGTACGACACTGAGGCTGCCTGGCGGCTGGTCCAACGATTCGACGGACCAGCGTGCGTGGTTGTGAAGCACGCCAATCCGTGTGGCGTCGCCATTGCCGACGACATCACGACCGCCTACATCCGGGCGAACGCTTGCGATCCTGTGAGCGCCTTCGGCGGCATCGTCGCCGTCAATCGCACTGTCACCAACGAGATGGCAATAGCGCTCGGTGAGGTGTTCACGGAAGTGGTCGTGGCGCCGGGGTTCGACGACGATGCACTCGCGACCTTCGCCAAAAAGAAGAACCTGCGCGTCATCGCCGCCAACGCCCCATCGCCGCTGCCGTTTGATGTGCGCCCGATCGACGGTGGACTGCTCGTCCAGCAGCCCGATCCTGTTGCTGGCCGGAGCGACGACTGGCGGATTGTTACCAACGTGCAGCCGACCGAGAATCAGTGGGCTGACATGGAGTTCGCCTGGACGGTGTGTGCGGCGGTCACCAGCAATGCAATCGTCTACACCAAGGACCGCCAGGCCTTTGGTATTGGTGCAGGGCAGCAGAACCGGCTCGATTCGGCTCGAATCGCGACGGGACGCGCTGACGGTCGCGCCAGCGGTGGGGCGTGTGCGAGCGATGCGTTCTTCCCGTTCCGCGATGGCCTCGATGCTGCTGTCGAAGCTGGCGTGTCGTGCGTGATTCAGCCGGGAGGGTCGATGCGTGACGACGAAGTGATCGCTGCAGCGAACGAGCATGGGCTCGCGATGGTCTTCACCGGCCAACGCCATTTCCGCCACTGATTCCAGCGCCCGCGAGCGCGCAAAGGCCACGCTTTCCGACTCCACCGAGAATGTTCCGTATTGTGGAATCGTTCCGGTAGGCGGGACGTTCCCGATTTGGCGGGCGCTCCCGGTAACCGGGTCGTTACGTTTGCTGGTCTATGGCACGGATCGCCGACAAGCTGGCAGTAGGACGAACCCTTTCGTTCGAATTCTTTCCGCCGAAATCAGCGAGCGCCCAAATGACGCTCGGCCGCACTGTGGCCGAACTCGCGCCGCTGGGACCTGACTTCGTCAGCATCACGTATGGCGCAGGTGGCTCAGACCGTCATCGAACTGCCGACGTCGTCGGGTGGATGCGCAGAGAGACCGACGTTGAGCCGATGGCGCACCTCACGTGTGTTGGGCACACCCGTACTGACGTTGCTGCACTGCTCGTCGACTACCGCCGCATGGGCGTCGAGAACATCCTCGCCCTCGGCGGCGACCTGCCCGCCGACGGTTCCACTCCGGCCGGCGACTACCGGTACGCACTCGACCTGCTGGCTGACGTTGCAGCCACCGGTTGCTTTTCGGTTGGCGTCGCAGCCCATCCCGAGGTGCACCCCCGATCACCTGATCGAGCCACCGACCGCAAGCACCTCGCCGACAAGCTGCGGATCGCCGATTTCGCGATCACCCAGTTCTTTTTCGACGTCGAGCACTACATCAGGTTGGTCGACGAGCTCGCGGCACTGGGTATCGACAAGCCAATCGTGCCGGGAATCATGCCGGTTACGAACCTGGCCCAGATCCACCGGATGGCCAAGATGAGCGGTTCGCAAGTACCGGGCTGGCTTGTTGATCGACTTGAATCGGCCCGTACCGATGCAGAGGCCAAGCAGATCGGCATCGCGCTCGCTTCAGCGCTGTGCACCGACTTGATCGATGCAGGCGCTCCGGGCCTCCACCTCTACACGCTCAACCGGTCTGAAGTAGCAAAACAAATCAGGGTGAACCTCGGATCGGTACTCGTCTGAGCGATACTTGACGGTGATGTCCGTCATTTCCGCGCCCGACGCTGCGCCCGCACCTCGCCGAAGGGACGCGAACATCAGCAAGGTGCCGTACCTGCCCGGACTCGACGGCATGCGAGCCGTGGCCGTTGTGGCCGTCATGATCTATCACGCCAACAGTACGTGGCTCAAGGGTGGGTTCATTGGCGTCGAGGTGTTCTTCGTCATCTCGGGATATCTGATCACCCTGCTCCTCATCGCCGAGCACGAAAAGACCGGCGCTGTCAACATGAAGAACTTCTGGGTGCGCCGGTTCCGGAGGCTTCTCCCGGCACTGTTCGTGATGTTGCTCCTGCTGTCGATCTGGACCGCGATTTTCGAACGCGATGCGTTGGGCCAGCTTCGCGGCGACCTGTTGGGTGGCGTGTCCTACATCTCGAATTGGTATCAGATTTTTATTGGTGCCGGTTATAGCGCCAGCAACGACTTCGCGCCGCTGCGCCACTTGTGGAGCCTGGCGGTCGAAGAGCAGTTCTATTTCGTTTGGCCAATCGTGATGGTCGCGCTGCTGCGCAAAGGCAGTCGCAGAATTGCCGATCTCAGCGTGTGGCTCTTCGGCGCTGCCGTGTTCGTGACCGTCGTTGTTGCGGTGCTGTACCACCCGGGGCCGATCGACGCCGACCCGTCGAACACGCCAGCGGCCTACTGGGAGATCGGCGGCCGGTTCATCTCGAAGGGCGACGCCCTCTATCTCTCCACGTTGTCCCGCTCCAGCGGCCTGCTCCTCGGCGCAGCATTTGCAATGGTCTGGCGCCCCGTCGCGATGATGCGCGGCCCGCTCCAAAACAAGGCGCACGCACTCGACGCGCTGGCCGTCGTCGGATTCGCCATCCTCGCCCTGATGTCGTGGAAGGTCGGTTTCATCGATACTTTCGGCGATAACAGCGCCGACCCGTGGCTGTTCCGTGGCGGATTCTTCGTGGCAGGCATCGCAACGTTGTTGATCATCGCTGCAGTAACGCACCGTGATTCGCTGACGGCCAGGGCGTTGAGCGGTCCGACGATGCTGTGGATCGGTACGCGCTCGTATGGGCTGTACCTCTACCACTGGCCGATCTACCAGATCGTCCGGAACACCGCCGGAACCAAGCTGAAGTTCCATGAATGGGTGCTGTGTATGGTCGCCACGGCGATCATCACGGAGGTTTCTTACCGATACATCGAGACTCCGATCCGGAAGGGCCAGCTCGCTGCCATGTGGCAACGGCGCGGCCAACGATCGCGTCGGAGTCAGAACCGTGGCGCAGTGCTCGGTGGCGTCTTTGTCGGGACAGCGTTGGCGATCTTCGCCGGTGCCAGCTTGGCGACCGCCGAGCTGAAGCAGAACGAAGTCGACGAGTCACTGAAGCAGAGTGCCGCAGCAACGTGCAGCGTCCTTCTGGGGACATGCGATGATGAACCACAAGCCGCAGCGGGGCCGGAGATCGCGTCGACTCCCGAACCTGTTCCTGTTGCGTCAGATGGCTCCGACACTCCAGCCGAACCAGCCGAAGGCGCGACCGTTGAAACCACGGTGCCGCTGCCGGTTGCCCCGCAGAAGTTCGCGATCGGCGATTCGGTGATGTTGGGTGCCGCCGACGAGTTGAAAGCAGCGGGTTTCACCGTCGACGCGGGAGAGAGCCGGGCGTTCGTACGCGGCATTGATGTCGTCCAAGCGCTGTCGGATCGGAGTCGACTGCCTCAGGAGCTGGTGATCCATCTCGGAACGAACGGCCCGATCAGTAGCGACCAGATGGACATGATGATGCGCCTCGTGGCCAATGTCCCGAAGGTACTGCTGATCCAGAACGTGGTGCCCGACGGCAGTTACGACGAGGACAACAACCTGCTCATGATCAACGTTGCCAGCAGCCTGGCGAATGTCGAGGTGTTGTATTGGGATGGCCTCGCTCAGCAGTGTCAGGGCGACTGCATTTATCAGGACGGGATCCACCTCAAGTCGACAGGAGCGGCGTACTACACGACGCTGATCGAGACCGTCCTTGCTGACGGTTCCCTGTTCAGCTGACGCAGTTGCCGTCGACTGATCTTGAGAATTGCGTGACGCCAATTTCAACGTGACCTCAGCAATACTTGACCGGTCATGGCCGTGACCAACGCGTTCTTCTCGCCGACAGCTGTCGATCATTCCGGTGGGTTCGTGCGCGCCCATATCAGCCGTGTTCCGTACCTGCCGGGCCTCGATGGGATGCGCGCGATCGCCGTGGTCGCCGTGATGATCTATCACGCCAACAACTCGTGGCTGCCGGGCGGCTTTCTCGGTGTCGAAATGTTTTTCGTGATCTCGGGCTACTTGATCACCTTGTTGCTGATCGCTGAGCGAGAACGGACCTACCGGATCTCGCTCGTCGATTTCTGGCTCCGCCGCGCGCGGCGCCTGCTCCCTGCCTTGTTCCTGCTGATGGGGCTCCTCACAGTGTGGACAGCGCTGTTCGAACGCGATGCGTTGGGGCAACTCCGCGGAGATGTGTTCGCCGGATTCTTCTACGTTTCGAACTGGTACCAGGTGTGGGTGGGCCTCGGCTATACCGCAACCGGCGATTTTGCGCCGCTGCGGCACCTGTGGAGCCTGGCGGTCGAAGAGCAGTTCTATTTGGTCTGGCCGCTGGTGATGGTGGCGTTCCTTGGCCGCACGGGCACGCGTCGCGTCGCGAACTTCAGCCGCTGGCTGTTCGTTGGCGCGATCGGTATCACGATCCTCGTCGGCCTCGCGTACCACCCAGGTGTGATTGGCGAACCTGAGGTGACACCTGAGGCGTACTGGAACATTGCTGGCCGGCCGATCTCCAAGCTCGACACGCTGTACCTGAGCACCGTTGCCCGAGCGGGGGGCCTCCTCCTCGGGGCGGGGTTTGCCATGGTGTGGCGGCCCTTCGCCATCGTCCGTGGACCGCTCCGCGATCGTGGCCGGGCATTCGACGTTGTTGCGGTCCTGGCGTTTGCCGGGTTTGGCTGGATGTGCTGGAACATCCATCTCGTCGATCCGAGCGGTGCTGATGGCCGACTCTTCCGTGGCGGGCTTTTCGGGACGGGGATACTGACGCTGCTGATTATCGCTGCGGTCACGCACCAGGGTTCTGCTGCGAACCGGCTGCTCGGCGGCACGGTCCTGACATGGATCGGCACTCGCTCGTACGGGCTGTATCTCTACCACTGGCCGATCTACCAGATCATCCGCAATGTGGCAGGCAACTCGCTCCGCCTCCACGAGTTCCTTCTCGCGATGATCCCGACGTTGATCATCACCGAGCTGTCGTATCGGTTTGTCGAGACACCGATCCGGATCGGCGGCGTCGGAGCGCTCACGCAACGGGTTCGGAATCGTGAGGTCCGTCGACCGACTGGTTTGTTGGTCGGAGCCGTCGCCATCACCGTGGTCATGGCGACGTTTGCTGGCGTGACGCTTGCGACGGCCGACCTCAAGCAGAACGACATCACCGAGTCGCTCGCTGACGGTGAAGACTTCACCGTCAGCCTGTCCGATGCAGAGATCCCTGTGCCCGTGACGATTCCGCCGGTCGCTGTTGCTCCCACCACAGTCTCGACGCGTCCGAGCACCACCGATCCAGCAGTGGTGCCGACCCCGACAACGTTGCCCGACGGCGCCGAATCGACTCCGGTGACCACTGCTGATGCAGCACTGACGACGGTCCCGCCAACAGCTGCTGCTCCCGTCGTCGGCCCTGCTTCGACGATCGCACCGCCGCCAACAACGCTTGCACCGGCCCCGGTCCCTCAGCTCGGTGTCATTACCGACTTCAACGCGATCACGCCGCTGGCACTTACACCGGCAACGACCGGGCTTCCATTGGTCGCCGTCGGTGACTCGGTGATGCTCGGTGCCGCAGAAGAGCTGACAGCGAGTGGATTCGTCGTCGATGCGGTCACGAGCCGTCAGCTCATTTCCTACGTCCCTGAGCTCGAAGCGGTGAAGCTCTCGGGTGCGTTGACGTCGGTGATCGTGGTGCACCTCGGTACCAATGGCCCCTTCAGTGACGCGTCACTTGCGTTGCTCATGAGCGTTCTCGTCGACGTGCCAACAGTGGTGATGCTGACCGGCAAGGGTGACCGCGACTGGATAGCTGGCAACAACGGCAAGATTCGTGCGCTTCCCGGAATTTTCCCGAACGTGACGGTCCTCGACTGGGAAGTGATGTCGGCCAGCTGTGAGGGCCGCTGCTTCTACGACGATGGCATTCACCTGACACAGTCGGGTCAGAAATTCTATTCGTTGATTGTCAACCGGCTTCTCGGCTTGGCGTAGGGCCCACCTCTGTTGATCTCGGCCTGGCAGACAGGGTTCGAGCCGTTGGGCTTGGCCCGGCCACCGCATCGGCGTAGCCTCAGACGCCATGACCACTCCAGTACGCGTTGCCGTCACCGGGGCTGCAGGCCAGATCGGCTACAGCCTCCTTTTCCGTATTGCATCGGGCACGATGCTCGGTCCAGACACCCCTATTGCACTGCAGCTGCTCGAAATCACCCCGGCGCTCGGTGCGCTCGAGGGTGTTCGCATGGAACTCGACGACGGGGCGTTCCCGCTGCTCGACTCGATCACCTGCACCGACGACGCCGATGTGGCGTTTGGCGACGCCGATGTGGCGATCCTCGTGGGCTCGATGCCGCGCAAGGCAGGCATGGAGCGCGCCGACCTGCTGTCGGCCAACGGTGGCATCTTCAAGCCGCAGGGCGAAGCACTGAGCCGCTCGGCCAAGAAGGACGTCAAGATCCTCGTCGTCGGGAACCCGGCCAACACCAACGCACTGATCGCAATGAACAACGCTGCTGGCCTTGACCTGAGCCGCTTCACCGCAATGACTCGGCTCGACCACAACCGTGCAATCAGCCAGCTCGCCACGCGCCTCGATGCTTCCGTCAATGACATCAAGAAGATGACCGTGTGGGGCAACCACTCGGTCACGCAG
>JBLIKS010000084.1:0-9440 GCA_047635555.1 Candidatus Azotimanducaceae bacterium | reverse complement strand
CCTGGGCCGATGGCATTGATGATGCCCATGTTGCAGCGACGACTGCTGCTTTCGACGCGCTGCCCGGCAAGGTCGAGGTCATCGAGTCGTATGTCTACGGCCCGAACGTCGGCACCGCTGACGGCAACAGCGACTACGTCGTCGTGGCTGACTTCGCGTCCGCTGACGACTTCGCCACCTACCGCGACCACGTTGACCACATTGCCCTCGTGCAGGAGTTCATCGCCGGCAAGGTGAGCTCGCGCAACGCAATCCAATACGAAATTTGACACATCTGACACGATGAATACCGTGTTGCGAGATGTCGACGTCATGGTCGTCGGGGGCGACGCCATTGGGCTGTTTTTTGCGCTCAGGGCGGCACAACGATTTATGCAGGTCGTCCTCGTTGGCCGCTCGGAAGCGCTCGACGATGACGTCGTGCAGCTGAGCATTGAAACACAGCGAATCTTCGGAGCCGCAGGTCTTGCCGAAGCGCTGCGATCGATCACGGAAGTAACAACTTGGGGTGTTCGACACTCGGCCCTGATGTCGATGCTCGAAGACGCAGCATCTGATGCCGGTGTACGCGTGATGTCCGATGTGTGTTTGCAGTCATTCAAGATTGCTGATGATGGGGAGTCTGTCAGTGTCGCCCTCGGCGACCCGACCGGTGCGACGCGCTCGTGCACGACCCGGTGGCTTGTCGGCACCGACGCGACTGTCCGCGAACAACTCGATGTCGATGTTGACGAGATCAATGGTGTCAGCACCGCTGCGCAGTTCCGAGCGGGGCCGGTGTTTCTCGTTGGGAGCGGTGCCTGTTTCGGGTCGCCGGACGCGAGCGACGCGTTAGCACGGGGCCTGGGCGATGCGGCCAACCTGGCGTGGAGGCTGCAAGCGGTGCACCAGGGCCACGCCCGCGACCGGCTGCTCGATGCGTACGACGCAGAGCGCCGCCCGGCCGCGAGGTCAGCGGCCGCTGGTACCCACGCTCCGCTTCCGGGCGTCGGTCAGTTGGTCGGATCGCATTCGCTGATCGGGCATCCGCTGGTGCCGGTCGTGATCGAGGGTCGGCCACTTGAGAGTCGCCTCAGCCAGGGTTGGGCGATTCTGACTTCCGATATCGGGCTGATTCGGCATGACTTGCTCGCTCGTTGGATTGGCATTGGGACACGAATTGTCATGCTGGGTGAATCGCTCGGCGAGGTCGTGGGAGCGCCCCGTGAGGGCATGGTGATCGTTCGTCCGGATGGCGTGGTCGCTGCGGTTGCGCTCGATGGCGACGCATTCGGTGATGCCTCGGAGCAATTGCTCGGGTGGTACGCCGATGGTGAACCAGTCGGCACGGCGCCCGGCTGACTGGCTGGCGAGCTGGGCCTGGCAACCTGGCAGGTATGCCCGCGATCCGCACGCTTCACATTGACCGACCGATCCTTGAACCCGACCTCGCCTACGTCGAGGGTCGCGCGCAACTGGTTGGCCACACAGATGCGGAGTTGGTTGGCCAAGTCGCATCGGTGATTGGCATTGGACATCATTGGGATGCCGAGCGGTTTGGGAGGTTCCCCGACCTTCGAGTGATCTCGCGCATGGGCATCGGGTACGACAACGTTGACCTCGACGCTGCTCGTGCAGCGGGCGTTGTGGTCTGCAACGGTCCTGACTCGCCGACGGTGTCGACGGCTGAACACACAATGATGTTGCTCCTCGCCATCACCAAGGAGCTCCCGATCCAGCAGGCCCGAGCTGCAGAAGCGATGGGTGGCCCAGCGGTGGCGACGTCACTCGAACTCGACGGGTCGACGCTCGGCCTCGTGGGGCTCGGCCGGATCGGGGTGCGAGTGGCACGGGCTGCACTCGGCCTCGGGATGCGTGTGATCGCCAACGACCCGGGCATTGAACAGAGCCCGATCGACGACGTCGAACTCGTCGGGCTCGACGAACTATTTGCGACATCCCACGTGATCTCGCTGCACGCCCCGTCGATCCCGTCGACTCGGCAGATGATCAACGCTGAGTCGATCGCATCGATGCGTCGTGGCGTCTATCTCGTCAATTGCGCGCGTGGCCCGCTCATCGATCAGGACGCACTGGTGGCTGCCATCGATAGCGCGCACGTCGCTGGTGCCGCGCTCGACGTCACGGACCCCGAGCCGTTGCCGGTCGGGCACCCGCTGCTCACGCGGCCGAACGTGATCATCACACCGCACATTGCGTCGTCGACGGCAATCGGTCGTCGACGGCTGTTCGAACATGCGATCGACAACGCGCTTGCGGTCCTCGACGGCCGTCCAGCCAGCGTCGTGACCTGAGCAGGCGCGAGACTGCGCACATGGAAACACTCCGACAGATCTGGAATGACAGTGGAACGACACTCGGAGGCTGGCTGTCGGTGCCCAGCAGTGTGACGGCCGAGGCTGTAGCGCGGGCTGGCTTCGATTACGTGTGCATCGACGCACAGCACGGCGCTGTCGAGTATTCCGACTGCGTCTCGATGATCCAGGCGGTTCTGCTCGGCGGCGGGCGGCCAATCGTGCGTGTGCCATGGAACGAGCCGGGGATCATCGGCAAGATGCTCGATGCCGGTGCGCAAGGCGTCATCATCCCCATGGTGAATACGGTCGCGGAAGCAGAAGCTGCTGTCCGTGCGTGCAGGTATGCGCCAGAAGGCGCCCGTAGCAGCGGCCCGACTCTGGTTGGTGCGCGAACCGATCGGCCGTACTTCGAGTGGGCAAAGGACAACGTCGCGTGCATCCCGATGATCGAGACGATCGAAGCGGTTGGCAACCTTGACGACATCCTCGCGGTGCCCGGTATCGACGCGGTGTACGTGGGCCCGTCTGACCTCTCGATCACGCTCGGCCTGGGCCCGGGAAACCACGACGAAGCGCCTGAATTCCTCGAAGCGCTCGACGCGATCGCTGCAGGCTGCAATGCGCACGGCATCGTCGCTGGCATACATGCAACCGGTGCGCTGACTCCTGATCGGCTCGAGCGCGGCTACCGGATGGTCACCGTCACCGGTGACCTTCAGGCGATGAAGCTCGGGATGGACGCCGAACTCGACCGTGCACGCGGCAACAACATTGACGGATCCAGCGGATCGATGTACTGAACAGTTCAAAACCCGAGATTGTGATCTGGGCCAAGATCAGGAAGACTGTTGCGATGACAACGAAATCACCGCACTTTGGGTCGACACATGATGGTGACCATCCTGATCGCGTCGACGAGTGGGCAGCGATGCGCGAGAAGCATCTCCGCGCTGCAGCGGATCGACCGGCGTCGTCAGCTCGCGGGGTGCATCATCAGGCGCTCATTTCGAGCAACGTCGAGCGGACGATCGACTTTTACCAGGGGCTCCTTGAGTTCCCGTTGACGGAACTGTTCGAGAACCGCGACTACGCGGGATCGACTCACTTCTTCTTCGACATCGGCAACAGCAACGCGTTGGCCTTCTTTGACTTCCCGGGCCTCGGCCTCAATGAGTACGCCGAGGTGCTCGGCGGGCACCACCACCTCGCCATCTCGGTGCCGCCGGACAACTGGGATCGTTTGAAGGGCAAGCTCGAAGCTGCTGGCGTCGAGACCTTCATCGTCGGCAGCAACTCGCTCTACTGCTCTGGCCCCGATGGCGAACGCATCGAACTGATCAACGATCCGCTTGGCGAAATGGACGGCATGGCAGTCATCTAGCGTGCTCAGTTCGTGCGGGCCTGCAAGAGGTTCAGCGTGCGGGCCGGGCCATCACCGTCGGGGATGACCACGGCGGTGAAGTCGGTGGCGCCAGCGGCTGCGATTGCGTCGAGGCCGGCGTTGACCGTTGCCTCGTCACCGATCAGCGAGATCTCTTCGACGCCGTGTACACCTTCGATGTCGAGCATGGCCCGGTACGACGGCAATTCGGCGTAACCGGCGAGCATCTGGCCGACGAAGTCGCGCGTTGGCTGCGGGTTGTCGGTGACGCAGACCGGAAGGCTGCACACGATACGAGGAGCGGGACGACCGGCGCTGTCGGCGGCGTCGTTGATGACCGGGACGATCTGTGCTTCGAGCGTCTTGGGACCGACGCACCAGAGGATCGTTCCGTCGGTCCGTTTGCCTGCGATTTTGAGCATCTGCTCGCCAAGCGCAGCGATCATGATCTTGGGGGGCTGATCGGTCATCAATGCTGCTTGCTGGTTCAGTGACCAGACCTCGCCCTTGAGCGAGGCGGTACCGGTGTTCAACAGCGAGTCGAGGATCGCGAGATACTCGGACATGTGCTTGACCGGGCGTTCCCAGGCCATTCCCCAGCGGTCCTCAACCGTCGTCTGGTGAGCGAGCCCGATGCCCAGCACAAGACGGCCTTTCGACGCTGCCTGCGCTGTCAGCGCGCCGGCAGCCATCACCTCGGGATGGCGGGTCCAGGTCGGCACGACGGCCGTACCAAGTTCGATTCCCGATGTCGTCCGGCCCGCGATCCCGAGCATCGCAATCGAGTCGGCGAGCGCCGTCTGCGCGAGCCAATAGCTGGCGTAACCATCGGCTTCGCTCTGTTCGATGTCAGTGACAATCGCATCGAGGTTGGGTGATGCGAGGTGGCCGGAGCCGTTGATGCCGATTTTCATGGAGCGGACCCTACGGCAGTGTCAGGCTGCACCGATGACCGGGACCGCTGCCGGCCTCTGACCGCCGATCGAATCCACGGAGCGAACTACTGTTGGCTCCGTGACCTGGGAACTCGTGATCGACCACATCGACTTCGGCGAAGGGCCGCGTTGGCATGACGGCAAGTTCTGGTTCAGCGACTTCTACCAGCAGACGATTTCCACGGTCGGCCTCGACGGAGTTCGGAAGGTCGAGGTCGAATGCGACGCCAGACCATCGGGGCTCGACTGGCTGCCCGACGGGCGATTGGTGTTCGTCTCGATGGCTGACCGCAAGCTGATGTGCGTTGAACCCGATGGTTCCGTCGTCGAGTACGCCGACCTGGGCGGCGTTGCCAACGGCCATTGCAACGACATGGTCATGGACGCTGCAGGCAACGCTTACGTCGGCAACTTTGGCTTCGACATGGAGGCTGGCGACGAGTTCGCCATGGCCTCGTTGGCGCTCGTGCGAGCCGACGGCTCCATCGAAATCGCCGCTACCGATCTCATGTTCCCGAACGGCTCGGTCATTGTCGACGACGGCAAGACACTCATCGTCGGCGAGTCGTTTGGTGGTCAGTACACAGCGTGGGACATTAACGATGACGCCACGTTGACCAACCGGCGTATCTGGGCGAAGGTCGAAGGCACAGCACCCGACGGGTGCACAGTTGATGCCGAGGGCGGCATTTGGTACTCCGATGCACTTGGCAAACAAGTCGTACGGGTCCTCGAGGGTGGTGAGATCACGCATCAGCTGACGACTGAGGAAAACACCTATGCCTGCATGCTTGGCGGCGCAGACGGCAACCAGTTGTTCGCGCTGACTTGCGAGGACTCGCACCCCTCGAAAGCGGCGGGCACCGGCACTGGCAAGCTCTGGGTCACCACTGTCGACGTCGCCCGCAACACCACCGACCGCCCGTAACTGTCACACCGAGGTCTGACCTCGGTGTGACAGGGTCAGTTCGGCGAGGGTCAGGCGTCGCGCATCGCGTCGATAAACGGCGCGATCCGTTCGAGGTCGGCCATGACATCGTCACGCGGGCCCTGCGACAGCACGAACACCGCACGCTTGAGGCCCTGCCCGGCGAGCGTGGTGAGCTTTTCTTCACTTTCGGGCACGCCGAACATGCCGAGTTCGATTTCGGCAGGGTCGCGGCCGATGTCCTCACATGCCTTGACGACGTTGTCCCAACCGTCGATGCCGTGACGTCCGCCGATCGGCATCCAGCCGTCGCAGAACTCAGCGATGTGAGCCGCAGTTTTTGGGCCAGCAGCGCCTCCGAGGATGACGGGCGGACCTGGCTTCTGTACGGGCTTGGGCCACGCCCAGCTGGATTCGATCTTCACCTTGTCGCCGTCGAATGATGCTTCGTCCTGGGTCCACAGCGCCTTCATTGCCAAGATGTTCTCACGCAGCAATTCGCGGCGCTCGCCGTAGGCGGTGCCGTGCTGCGCCATTTCTTCCTTGTTCCAGCCGTACCCGATGCCAAACAGCATGCGGCCGTCAGATAACGAGTCGACGCTGGCCACTTCCTTTGCGGTGTGGATCGGGTCGCGCTGGGCCACCAGGCAGATGCCGGTGCCGATCTTGATGGTGCTGGTGACTGACGCGCACGCGCCGAGGGTCACGAACGGGTCGTGTGTGCGCCAGTAGAACTCGGGCAGCGGGGGAGCGCCCTCGCGGCCGCCCCAGGGTGTCGCCCGGCTGGTCGGAATGTGCGAGTGCTCGGGGAACCAGAGCGACTCAAAGCCGTGTGCCTCGGCCTCTTTGGCCAGTTCGACGGGGTTGATCGTCTGGTCGGTCGGGAAGATGGTGACGCCGATGTCCATGGGCTTCACGCTAGTGCGGCCGACAAACTCGTTCGCCGTCGGGGGAATTTCACTCTTCGTTCACCGGTCGGCGGACTAATTGCGAGTCATTTGCGGTTGGGTAATGACATGACAACGAACGTCGACGCAGTCGCCGACCGATTCGCAAAGGTCCGGGCGCGTACTGAACGGCTTGCGGCCCCGTTGTCGGCCGAAGATCAGGTCGTGCAGTCGATGCCCGACACCAGCCCGACGAAGTGGCATCGGGCGCACACCACCTGGTTCTTCGCCGAATTTGCATTGCACGCCGACGGTACAAGTGGCCGCGTGTGGGATCGGCCCGAGTACCGCTTCCTCTATAACAGCTACTACGAGGCAGTCGGCGCACGGCACCCACGACCGCAACGTGGCCTCGTTACTCGCCCCTCCTGTGCTGAGGTTGCCGATTATCGCAATCATGTCGACAAGGAAATGTTCGAGCTGATCGCCGGTGGCCTCGATACGGCAATCGCTGCGGTCGTCGAACTCGGCACGCATCACGAAGAGCAGCATCAAGAACTCTTGCTGATGGACATCAAACACGTCCTCTCGATGAATCCTGCCGTCGGCCCGGCCTACGCCGACCGTCCGCATCAGCCTGCTGTCGACCCGGGCCCAAGCAGCTGGGTCGACTTCGACGGCGGTCTCGCCAACATCGGTGTCGATGCCGATGCCGATGGCTTCTCTTTCGATAGCGAAGGCCCGAGCCACCAGGTGTTGCTGTACCCGTATGCGCTTGCCGATCGCCTCGTGACCGCAGGGGAGTGGATCGACTTCATCTCCGATGGCGGCTACCAGCGACCCGAGCTGTGGAAGTCCGACGGCTGGTATCGCGCGCAATCCGAAGGGTGGACGGCGCCTGAATATTGGCGGCCTGACCCGGATCAGCCCGACGCTTGGTGGATCCACACGCTGACCGGTTTACGGTCGGTCGATCCGCACGAACCTGTTGTTCATGTCTCGCACTATGAAGCTGATGCCTTCGCCACATGGTCAAGCGCTCGCCTACCGACGGAGTTCGAATGGGAAGCCGCTGCCGCCGACTATGCGGTCGCCGGCAACGTCCTCGATGAGCAACGCGACGACTTCACATTCCACCCCGGAGCTGCCGGGCCAGCCACAGGTGGCCTCCGCCAACTCTTCGGCGACTGCTGGGAATGGACATCGTCGGCGTACCAGCCATACCCCGGCTTCTCGATTGCCGACGGTGCGATCGGGGAGTACAACGGCAAGTTCATGTCCGGCCAGCAGGTGCTGCGCGGCGGATGTGTGTTCACGCCGCCCGGCCACACCAGGTCGTCGTACCGTAACTTCTTCCACCCGCACACTCGCTGGCACGCCTCGGGCGTCCGGTTGGCCACGGATCGCCAGTGACCAAGACAACAGTGGGCAGTCAGGAATCTTTTATGAACCAACCCTCCGAGACCGCGATCTTCGACAACGGATCGATCGATAGTCGAGTCGATCCCAAAACGGAACTCCTCCGCGCCCTGCGAAGCCATCCGCGAACGGTGCCCCCACGCTGGCTGTACGACGATCGTGGCAGTGAGCTCTACAGCCAGATCACGCGGCTGCCCGAGTACTACCAGACCGAGGCCGAACGCTCGATCCTCGAGGCCAATGCCGCAATAATCGCCCAGATCACGGGCGCCACCACGGTGATCGAACTTGGGTCAGGCACGAGTGACAAGACACGCACGTTGCTCGATGCGTTCGTTGCGCACGGTTCGATCGACCGGTTCGTTCCGCTCGATGTGAGTGAAGCCACACTCATTGAGGCTGCCGAGATGCTCGGCGAGCGTTACCCGGACCTCGAAGTTGCACCCGTTGTTGGCGACTTCAATCGGCATCTCCATCGCCTGCCGGGCGGCGGGACGAGGTTGGTCGCATTCCTTGGCGGCACGCTCGGCAACTTCTACCAGGAGGAGCGGCGCGCCTTTCTTGGTGCGCTCGCTGATGTACTCGAACCCGGTGACTGGCTGATGCTTGGTGTCGACCTCGTGAAGCCGATTGACCGCCTCGTCGCTGCATATAACGACAGCCAGGGCGTCACCGATGCGTTCATCCGCAATGCGCTGACCGTGATCAACCGCGAACTCGAAGGCAACATCGACGTCGGCAACTTCGAGTATGTGCCGTTCTGGGACGGTCGCGAGGAACGCATCGATATGCGGCTCCGCGCCTATGAACCCGAGCATGCTCGGATAGAGGCGCTCGACCTCGACCTCGACTTGGAAGCCGGCGAAGAGCTGCGCATCGAGGTCTCGACCAAGTTCCGGCAAGACAAGTTGCTCACCGATCTGGCCGAAATCGGTTTCGCCAACGGCGAGTTCTTTACCGATGAGGCTGGCGACTTCGGCCTCGCCCTCGTTCGTCGTCAAGCGTAGAACTCAGGCCGGCAGCTGGGCATCGAGCCAGTCGGTAATGCCAGCGACGACTTCGGGCCACTCCGGCTCGTTCATGCACTCGTGGCGCAGGTCGGCCCACAGCTTGCGCGTGACGTTTGGTAGTTCGCCGATTGGCGCTGATGCCGATGGCGGCACGAGCGTGTCTGCCTCGCCGTGCAGTACGTAGGTGGGCAGTGTGATCTTTGCAATTGCTGGCGAGGTCGCCTTCATTGCACCGAGGATCTGGCGGCCGAGCGCTGCAGTCGAGCCGTCGACACGCAGCGGGTCGTTGTTGTAGCGCTCTTGGACATCGGCATCGCGTGACAGAACTGAGCCGTCGAACTCCGATTTTACGTGGAGCTTCGGTACAACGCGGCTCAGTACGGGTACAGCCATCCGCTGCCACAGCGGAATCTTGGCACTGAGTGCCGGAGCGCTCAGCACGGCAAGGTCGGGCTGCGGACGGTTGCTCACCAGGTATGTCGCGCAGATCAGGCCGCCCAGCGAGTGACCCATCAAGACCACCGGAACCCCGAGTTCGCGCCGCTCCACAAGCAGGTCAGCGATGTCGTCGACAAATTCGCTG